>JAZOUN010000126.1:0-9278 GCA_045658165.1 Acutalibacteraceae bacterium | reverse complement strand
TATCGCCCCTCTTGCTCACTCATTTGGTGCTGAGTTTACAGAAAACGGTGTAAAGTATAAGCAGTGTTCTGTATGTGGTGTAAAGATTGAGTATCAGGCAAGTGAAGTAAGATACGAAAACCTATTCTCACTTAGAGGTTGGTATAACTCTAACAGTTCTGCTCCTGCTTTTGCAGGCGGTAATGTTTCCGTTAACCTTGCTAACGGTACAATTACAGTTAATAATACCACATCAGGCGAGTTCTATACCTCAGGCTCATTTGACGGTCAGGATCGTTTAAATTATCGTAATTTTAATAACTACTGTATACCTGTTCATGGTAATAACACTTATTATGTAGAGGCGACATCAACAGCCAATGCTTCAAATGCCGGTGAAATATTTGTTTTCCAATATGACATCAACGGTTTAATGTTCTCTTCTATACCTGTTGTTATGGGATTCAGTAATAATGGGGAAACAGTTGCAAGTCCTTTTACTGTAGATGCAAATGCTGCTTATATCGAGCTGCGTTTTGATGCCAATATTGCAGGTGGTTCAATAACATATTCTCAGATTGGTATTTACACAAAAGATTCATATAAAAAGTTTGCTGTGGACACAGCAGATTCCCGTCTCGGTTTCTACCCCGGTGAAAGTAAAGACCTTGTTACTCCTAACCCCGGTGACGGTTATTCATTCGCAGGATGGTACACATACAGCGGTATGAAGGTAGACAATGTTTACCAGCTTAATAATCCTTCAACTGTTGTTTACGGTAAATGGATTGCCGCAGGTTTTGACCTTACTTATGATAGTATCTTCTCATTCTCAAGATGGGCAAAATCATCCTGTAACCAGCTTTATTACAGAGATGATAACTCAACAGGTACTCTTAAGCGCCTTGTAACCGATGAAGGTATTATCACCGACGCTGAAAACGGCACTATCACAATCACTAATGATGAAGATACCAACAATTTTGCAAGAACCAATTATTGGGTTGACAGCGGTAATGTTTATAAGTCAACACTTGAACAGAATACCGAATATATTCTTGAATATACTGTTACAAGTGATGACGGCGGTAAACCTAGTGTTTGTCTTTACATAACAGGCGGTACTAGTCAGTATCCCGAAACAGGTAATGCAACAAGATATAGTACAGGTACTCACTATTTCAGATTTGAATCAGGGAATAATACTGAACTTACTCTCCGTTTTGATAATGTTCAGCACGGTTCAACTGTAACATTCTCAGATATTGCTGTTTATAAAGCAGATTTTGAAGAAGCTGCAAGAAATATTGAAAACCGTCAGTACAGACGTTATTATCCCACAGTAATGGGCTTCGGTAATCTTTTTGATTACATTCCCGAAAGACCCGGTTTTACATTCGGCACATGGATGGCTGACCTTGATGGTGACGGCGTTCATGACGGTTATGATTGTAAGCAGCTCGATGATACTGCACTTGTAGAAGTAAACTATCAGGTATTCTCAACATGGACTGAAAACAACTATAACATTGCTTATGATGCAAACGGCGGTACAGGTTCAATTGCAACACAGTCAACAAAGTATACAGCTGATGTCAAACTTGCATCATCAGGTTTCACAAAAGCAGGTTATGTTCTTGCAGGTTGGTCAACAGTTGCAAATGCAACAACTCCTTTGTATCAGCTCGGTCAATCAGTTAACAGACTTAACGGCGACCCCAACGGAACAATAACACTTTATGCTGTATGGACAAAGGATAAAATAAATGTAACATTCGATAACCTTATTGACTTCAAGGCTTGGAATAAGTCTGCAGGCAACGGTACTGTTTCAGATGTTACAGATACAGGATTTACAATAACTTCAAATAACGG
Source organism: Acutalibacteraceae bacterium (assembly GCA_045658165.1). Taxonomy (GTDB): domain Bacteria; phylum Bacillota; class Clostridia; order Oscillospirales; family Acutalibacteraceae; genus UBA1081. The sequence goes on along the minus strand of JAZOUN010000126.1, from coordinate 7,424 downwards.
TGCAGGCGAAGCAACATCTTCATCACCTTATTTTGAAGTAAAGCCCGGTGAAAAATATGTTGTTCAGATGGATATCATCGGCGATAACTGGGATGTTTACTTCTTCTTCTGTGATGCAAACGGAAACTGGATTGAATTTGCTGACGGTCCTTCAAACAGATTCTCTTCAAATAAGTCAGCCAACTATTTTGAACTTAATGGTAATACAGTTTCGAGTGTATTTACAGCTCCTTCTAATACAGCGATTGTAAAAGGACAGATTCGTGTTGATGCAAACAGTTCAAATAATACTGTTAAATTCAGCAATATCCGTGTAAGTCAGTATTATGATATTTCGGTTCATCCTGTAAACAAAGTTGTAACAACAGGTGATACATTAGGTACACTTCCCACACCTACAAAGCCAGGTTATGACTTCGTAGGCTGGTATAATGAAAACGGCAAACAGTATACATCATCAAGCACAATGGATGTTGATTCAACACTTTACCTTGAATCAAAGTGGACACTTAACAGCACAGCTCTTACATCTGATGTTTATGTCCTTGACTTTGGTCTCAAAGCAGTATTCACACCCATTGAAAATGACGAGATTCTTATTGCTGACGGTGCTTCATACAAAATCTCAGGTGTAAGCACGGATGCAACAAATACATCAACATCCGTCAAAGGTGAATACGGTACATTTACTCTTAAAAATGACACTACTGTTGAATATGTCCCGACATCAATAATGAAGGGTAATGATATAGCTTATTATCATGTTACTGTCGGTGATAAAGTTCTTGTCGGAAAAATGATCGTTTTCCCCGCAACAGTTGTTTACTTTGAAGATGATGTTGAAAATGCTGTCACATACACAGACGGTGTTGCAACAAGCGGTAACACAGGTAAGTGGTCAGAAACAGATTCATCAAACCTTGAAAATGTCGTTCAGGATCTTTCAGATAAGGTTTACGGTTATGATGATGTTTATAATAATAGTAAAGACACATTCTCAATGGGCTCTTCTCATATCGTTTCTGTAAGTAAGTATAACAATCCTCAGGGCAGATACAACGGCGTTGCGGACGGTGCCGCATCATGGCCTGTTGCTCAGTTCACATTTGCAGGTACAGGTTTTGACATTGTCAGCCTTATCAGTAAGAATACAGGTGCAATTGAAGTTATTGTTACTGATTCAAAGGGTAGTAAGGTATATGACTGGGTTGTTGATACATACTATGGCTATAGCTATGATTCTTCAGCTGAAGACTGGGTAGTTACTTCAAAAGAAGATAACGCACTCTATCAGATTCCCGTTATCGGCAGAACAGATCTTGATTACGGCTCATACACAGTTAAGATTATCCCCACATATACATCACGTCTTGACCATCAGAAAGACGGTTCATATGACTTCTACCTTGATGCTATCCGTGTATACAATCCTATGGGCAGTGATCTTGATGCTTCAACAGTTTACCTTAACGACGGCGAATATGTTCTTGCTCATCAGAATATAAGAGATATTCTCGTAAACGCAGGTTCATTCGGCAACGGTGAAAACGGTGTTGTTTATCTTGAATCAGGTCTGGACGGTAATTTTGCTGATTATAAACTCTCAGGTCCTAAGAATGAAGTTTACCTTGCACAGGGTCAGTCAATTGCATTCAATATGATTGTATCAGGTATGAAGCCTTCTTCTGTTCAGATAAGTGCTCATGCTCTTAACGGCACAGCACAGCTCAGAGTCGGTTCAGATGATAGCTATTCAGACGGAATCAAAATTTCTCATACAACAACACTTTATTATGATACTCCCTTCACATCAGACATCTATTGGGAAGTCAGTGAAAACGGCTATAAATTAAATACACCTCTTGTTATTACTAACACAGGTGACGGAGTCCTTGCTCTTTGTAATATCAAGGTAACAACAGATATGGCAACAGCAAACGAACCCGTTATGTTCATGATTGATGATGACGACTTCAATTCAGCTGTTTACACAATGAACACAATGGCAGACCTCACAGAAGATGACGGTGCATTGTTTGTTCCCGATGATATGGCTACAGATTCAGGTTCAGATGTTGTTGAGGTAGGTGAGACAGTAGTTGTTTCAATTGAAACTTCTAAGGAAGTTTACTCACTTACTGTAAATGGTGAAAATGCTGTTCTTGTTTCAGAAAACGAAGACGGTTCCAAGACATGGAACTACACATACGTAACAGCAACAAGAGGAGAGCAGACATTTACTCTTGTAGCATACGATATTCACGGTTATGCTTCAGAAGAAACAACAGTTACTGTAGATGTTCAGTCCAGAATTGAAATTTTCTTCAATAAACTTTCAAACTTCTTCCGTATGATTGTTGACTTTCTTGACAATCTCTTCGGAAACTGATAAAATTATATCGGCACTCTTTATGAGGGTGCCGATTTTTTCATTTGAAGGTGATTATGTGTCTGATATAAAGTCAAAGATTGTCGATTTTGCAGGTAAAGTTTATTCAAAATTCGGCTCTGTTGCTCAGGAAAAAACAGAACGTGCCGCTGCAGAAAAAACTTACACTCAGGAAATGCAGAAAACTCTCCGCCGTGTTGCTGCTGAAGGTGCAGTTCTGCTTGAAAATAACGGAATTCTCCCTTTGAAAGAAGGTACAAAAGTTTCTGTTTTCGGCAGAGTGCAGTATAACTGGTTTTATACAGGTTACGGCTCAGGCGGTGATGTAAACCGTCCTTATGCAATAAATCTTATTGACGGTATAAGAAATTGCGAAAAACTTGTTCTTAACGAAGAGCTTGCTGTGAAATATGAAGCATGGTGTAATGAAAATATTATTAATGATTCAATCTGGGGTATGTGGCCGAGATTTTATCCTGAAATGCCTCTTGATGCTGAAACTGTTGCTCATTCTGCTGAAAATTCTGATTGTGCAGTTGTTGTTATCGGCAGATCATCAGGTGAAGACAGAGAAAACGTTTTGGAAAAAGGCAGTTATTATATAACAGACGAAGAAAAATCTCTTCTTGACAGTGTAACTTCTGCTTTTAAAAATGTTGTTGTTCTTCTTAACATCGGCAGTGTTATTGATATGTCATGGCTCACTAAATATAAAAATAAAATCAGTGCAGTTATGATTGTATGGCAGGGGGGAATGGAAAGCGGTAATGCTGTTGCAGATCTTCTTTGCGGCAATGTCAATCCCTGCGGTAAACTTACATCAACCATTGCAGAATCATTCAGTGCTTATCCGTCATCAAAGAACTTCGGCGGCAAAGATTATAACTATTACACAGAAGATATATATGTCGGTTACAGATATTTCGAAACATTCAGAAAAGATGCTGTTGTTTATCCTTTCGGATATGGTCTTAGTTATTCTGATTTTGAAATTAAATGTACTGATGCAAGATGTGATGAAAGTGGTTTTGCATTTGATATTGAAGTTAAAAATACAGGCAAATATGCAGGTAAAGAGGTTTTTGAACTCTTTGCAGAAAAGCCTTTGGGACAGCTCGGGAATCCGTCAAGAATTCTTGTCGCTTTCGGTAAAACAGATCTTCTTGCCCCCGGTGAAACTGAAAAAATGACAGCTCATGTTTCATTTTATCAGTTGGCATCTTATGATGATTCTGGAAAAACAGGTAATAAATCAGCATATGTGATTGAAAAAGGTGAATATGGTTTTTCTGTCGGTAATAACGTGCGCACTGCAGAAAATGTATTTTCATATTATCAGAATGAAACTATTTTGTATCAGCAGCTTACTGAATGTCTGCCGCCTGAAAAGGCTTTTTGTGTAATTACTGTAAAGATGTCAGGCGAGAAAACAAATGCCGTTACAGAGCCTTGCAGCGGTGCTGTAAGAAGTCTGAAGAACAGAATTGAGGAAAATCTTCCTGCAGAAATTCCTTTTACAGGTGATAAGGGATATAAACTTTCTGATGTGAAAAACGGCAGTGTAAGTATGGATGATTTTGTTGCACAGCTCAGTGATACTGAACTCGAGGCAATCACAAGAGGTGACTACACAATGGGTAGTTCTCTTGGTGCACCCGGTAATGCAGCTGTGTTCTGCGGTGTTATTAAATCTCTTCGTGATAAAGGTATTCCTGCTGTTACAACATCAGACGGACCGTCAGGAATAAGACTCAGAGCATCATGCTCACTTATTCCCATAGGTACACTTCTTGCTTCTACATTTGATACCGATGCTGTAAAAGATGTATATACTCTTGTTGCAGAGGAAATGAAAGTAAAAGGCAGTGATGTTCTTCTCGCCCCCGGTATGAATATTATGAGAAGCCCCTTGTGCGGCAGAAACTTTGAATACTATTCTGAGGATCCCTATCTTACAGGTAAAATCGGTGCTGCAGCAGTTATGGGAATTCAGGCTTACGGCGGTTCTGCATGTCCCAAACATTTTGCATGTAACAATCAGGAATATAAGAGAACTACAAATGATTCAATAGTTTCAGAAAGAGCTATCCGTGAAATTTATCTTAAAGGTTTTGAAATCTGCATAAAAGATGCAAAACCTGATAATATTATGACATCATATAATAAAATCAACGGAGTATGGAGCTATTTCAATTATGACCTTTGTACTTCAATTCTTCGAGGCGAATGGGATTATCAGGGTAATGTCATGACCGACTGGTGGACAAGAAAAGGTAAAAGTCCCGACTTTAAATTTATCCGTGATCAGGCTTACCGTGTCCGTGCACAGGTCGATGTTCTTATGCCCGGTGGCTCAAGATCAGGAAAAAGAAAGCCTGACGGAACTCTTCTTTATAAACTCAATAACGGCGGTATAACACGCGGTGAAATTCAGAGAAGTGCAAAAAATGTTCTTCGTTTCGCAATGAAATCCACGGCAATGAAATAATTTAAGATAAAAATAACTGCAGAAGAAATAAAACTTCTGCAGTATTTTTTTACATTCCGTATTCGTTGACCATGAATTTATAGACTCGTTCGCATGTTTTACCGTCAGTAAAATCATTGAACCTTTCTTTTGCTTCTTTGCGTTCAGCTTTATAAATATCATTGTCAGTTGCAACATCCAATATGAATTTTTTCAAATCTTCAATTGTGTAGATATAAGGACATTTGTAATTTGCTTTGAAATCATCAAAAAACATCGGCCATTTTGCTTTGAAATCATCAAGATCTTCTATTGCAAGAGCAATCGGACGGTCAATCATCAGATAATCATAATAAACAGATGAATAGTCTGTTATAAGTGCATCTGTACCTGTAAGAAAATCGTAAATCTGCGTATCTCCGAGATATTTATTATCAGCAATAATGATATTGCTCATTTCGTCAAGCTTCATTACGCTTATGTCCTGAGCAGGATGAGGTCTCAGGTAGAGAATTGTATTGTTTTCTTTAAGAAATTCGTTGATTTCAGCCATCTGTTCAACAGATTTGATAACGGGAAGACCGAGAGGGAAGTTGTTTTCAATTCTCAGACTGTCTGCTCGCGTGTGCTGACGGTATGTGGGCATCCAGATTATATATGTCATATCTCTGTTTTTTCTTATGCCTGAATTTTTAACCATTATATCGGTACGGCAGTAGCCGAAGTTACGCATATTTTCATCTTTGTCACCGATATCGTAAAAATGTCGGTTGAAATTATATGTTGTTATCATATTCATATCAACCTCGCCTTTGATAAGATCATAATCTTTTACAATCTTCATTGGCATACCGTGACCGAGGAAAACTCTTTTCTGTTTCGGATGTTTTTTATAGACATAGTCATTACAGTCTACAATAAATTTTGCAAAATTCCAGTAATAACCAAGCTCTATTTTTTCTTTGGTTGTTTTTGCATTCTTTACAATGCATTTTATTTTATGACCGCACACTTCATTTCTTACATCATCAGCAGTACGCACACGCCAGACAAGTTTGTATTTTTTTTCTATATCTGTGTTTTCAACAAGATATTTGAAAAACCAATATGTGTTGTCTGCAAAAGTCGGCATGGATTCAAATATGATAATATTGTGTCTGGGAAGGAATGATGCAAGATTCACAAGTATGGTAGGCAGCTCATTTGTGATGTATCTGAGCACTTTTCCTATCATTCGTGTAACTTTTTTATAAAGAGTGAGTACAGGTATTCCGAATTTTGCATATCTGCATTCTTTTCGCAGACGTAAATGTGCATTGATGTCAGAAGCTACTGCAGATGAATATTTTTTTATATTTTCTTTAATGACTTTTAATTTTTCATTCTGACCTTTAATATTTTTGAGTTTATAGTAAACGTCAATATTTTTTTCAACAATGTAATATTTTGCCGCTGAGATGATTTCAGGGCATTTTACAGAAATGATTTTCATCATTTCATCACCTGTGGTGACAATCTGAAAAATTTTATCGGGGTTGACCGTGTGCATAACACTTTCTTCGTGCTGCATGTAATAGTAATGAGGCTGGTTGGACATTACTACTTTTTCTGCCTGCAGTAAATAATCAACACTTGCAAGCATAACTTCACCCATTGCATAGTCAGGGAAGCGTACATTGATTTTTGATGCTCTGAAAAGTTTTGAATTGCTTGAAGGTGCATAAACTTTCGAGTAAAGCATTTTTGCCAGTGCATTCTTGCCTGTATCAACAAAAACATGATTATCAGGAAATTCTGCATTTCTTGTTCGCTGCTTTTTACCGTCAGACCATGTAAAAAGGTATGCGCTCATCGCAATGTCTGCGTTGTGTTCCTGAATTATTGTATACAGGTTAAGAATATAGTTCGGATGAACCGTATCATCACTGTCAATAAAACAGAAAAACTCACCCTTTTTTTCTGCAACGCCTGTATTTCTTGCTGCTGAAACACCTGCATTGTTTTTGTGGATTACTTTTACGCGTTTGTCTTCAGCTGCAAATCTGTCACATATTGCACCGCTGGAATCTGTAGAGCCATCATCAATAAGAAGAATTTCAATATTGGTATATGATTGTGACAGTATTGATTTGATACATTTTTCAATATGTTTTTCAACATTGTAAACGGGGACAATAACTGAAATTAATGTATTCATATAAAACTCCTGTTTAAGATTTCTTTTTTTTGATTCCTGTGAGTTCAAAAACTGTGTCAAGAAGATACCTGAATGTTTCAACTTTGAATACAAGAGACAGAACAAGATATATAACTCCGCCTGTCAGAACCTGAATAACAAGCATAGGTAATGTTGACAGGGGGAGAAGTTTACCTTCAAAAAATACAGCAACTGCCATTATTGCAGAAAGCAGAACTCCCGGAGCCATATCGGCAATAAGTTCTTTGAAAGAATAGCCGATAAGTTTTTTATTCGGGGTTGTGTTAACAAATACAGCAATAAGTGTGTTAAGAAGCAGACTGTATGCAATTGCGTCAACGCTGTGGAACATTACAGCTGCAAGAATAACA
>JAZOUN010000125.1:0-4076 GCA_045658165.1 Acutalibacteraceae bacterium | reverse complement strand
GAGCATATGTGCATATCCGTCAGGCATTGCAGAAATAAAATCGTGAGCCTGAGCAGTTTTTGCCGCAGAAATTATATCTGCTTCTGAAATATCTCTGCCGAATCGGATATTTTCTTCAATGGTATCAGCATAGATAAAATCATTCTGCAGAGCAATGCCGAACATTGAAGTAAGCTCCTGACGGCTGTAAGAATTTATGTTTCTGCCGTTGATTCTGATTTCACCCGACTGCGGCTCATAGAATCGGAGCAGTAATTTTATGAATGTTGATTTACCGCTTCCCGTTGCACCGATTATGCCGAGTCTTCCGCCTTTTTTCAGCGAAACGGAAATGTTTTTGAGATTGTCTTTTTTGCCGAGATATGAGAATGAAACATTATCGAATGAAATATGAATTCCGTCATCCTTACGGGAATCCTCGGTTATTTCATATTTATCGGGAGTATCAAGCACTTCGGCAATTCTGTTTGCAGATGCGGCACATTTTGTGTACATAACAAACATTCGTGAAAGCGACATCATCGCCATTGAGATAAGCGTGAAATACTGCATGAATGCAATAACGGTTGCGGGACTTGATAAGCCCTTGCTTACTCTGAATGCAGCAACTGCAACAACTCCTGCTATGCCGAGATTCATAAGCAGAGTCATAGCAGGGTTGACAATTCCCATTATCGTGCCTGCGTGTTTTTCCTGCCTTGAAAGCTCGGAATTAACCTTATCGTATCTGCGGTTTTCGTGTTCATTTTTTGAAAGAGCCTTGATAACCCTTATACCCTGAGTGTCTTCTCGCGCAACTCTTACCATATTGTCGGTTGATTTCTGCACACGGCTGTAAAGAGGCACACCTCTGCGTGAAATGCCGTAAACAGTAACAAAAATAATGGGCAATGTGGCAATCATAACAAGTGCAAGTGCGCTGTCCATAACAAGAGAAAGCGAAATTCCGCCGATAAGAAGAATCGGTGCTCTTACACCCATTCTCTGCATCATACCGATAAAGTTATGCACGTTATATGTATCTGTTGTTATTCTCGATTCAAGCGAGGGAATTGTGAATGCATCGGTATCCGAAGATGAAAGATACAGAGTTTTTGAGAAAAGCTCTTTTCGCATCGCTTTTGAGAAATTTGTTGTGACCCTTGCCGCCATACGGTTGGCAATGATATTACCGAGGCAGGCGATGATGCCGAAAAACACCATAAGTCCGCCGTATAAAACAATTCTGCCCACATTCTGCTCAATGATAACATTTTCGAGAATATGAGTCAGGATATACGGCAGGACAAGCTCTGCCATAGTACCTGTAACCTTAATTATGAAGCCGACAAGCATACGAAGCCTGAACGGTTTAAGATATAACAAAATTCTTTTCAAAACCGCACCTCCGAAGCTGTCAAAATTATCAATTTTTATAAATTATAATTTATTTTAAGAAATATGTCAACGAATAAAAAAATGCCCTCAGCAGAGTAGTTATCCCAAAAGAAATCAGAAGAACAATGAGAATCCGTAAGGGTGTCCTCGTATATATAAGATATCTTCTGCGATGCATTTATCAGGCTTGCAGAACGTGCAGGGTTAACCGAAAAATAAAAATATTGCTTTTTCCCTGCATTTGTAGTAAAATAATATAGACTACAGATAAAAGGAGGCGGGAAAGATGCCTGATAAGAAAAACTACGAAATATTAAGCGGTAATACTGTTGTTGCTGTATGGCAGGACGGTAATCTTGAAGTAATCAACAAAGACTTATTACCCTTGTTTCTTAAAAGAATCAGCGATGCAGATATGTGGCTTGAAACACGGGCAATTGACAGTCATCGTGCAAACTCCCGTCTGCTTAAAAAGGCTTTGCGCCTTGCAGAAAAAGATGATATCTCAACTGTTGCCCATGTCAATGCCGCAACAATTACTGATAACTACTGGATAAGACCTGTCGGCTCTGACCTGACTTTTGATGATGTCAGATTTACTGATGACTACTTTTCAAACCTTGCTCTGAAAGGTACTTACGACAGCTTCAATAAAGCTGCAACAAGCAAGAAGTCAAGAACTCCCGAGCTTACGAATGTGGGTAGCTTTGAAAAGTGCTGGAAAATCCGTGACGGCAAGTGGTGGATGTTCAAAAAAGCAACTCACAGCGAGATGTTCTCTGAATTGTTTGTATATGAACTCGGTCTTACACTCGGCTTCAATATGGCTGTTTACGAGCGTGGTGACGGATGTATCAAATCGCTTGATTTCACAGACGGAGCATCAGTAAACTTTGAGCCTGCATCAACATTTATGGCAGACAATGAAGATTATCCCGATGTTGTCAAAGCTCTTAAATCAATCTGTCCCGATGCAATTCCCGATTATATCAGACTCATTTTTATGGATACAATCACTGCAAATCCCGACAGACACACAAATAATTTCGGTTTGCTGAGAAACGTTGAAAACGGTAAGCTTATCGGGCTTGCTCCCAACTATGATAACAATATGGCACTTATTGCCCGTGGTTATCCCTCAAAGCCGAAATCAAAAGATTTGCTTATTACTCTCTTCAATGAGCTTACGGATGAATATCCCGAATACAAGGATTTTATTCCTGAGCTGACAGAAGAAACAATCCGTAATGTACTTGACAAGATTAATATGAAAGTCAGAAGTCAGACAATAATTGACTTTGTTATGAGCAGATACAATTCAATCAAATAAATTAAGAGCAGAAGGATTCCGGTCTTTCTGCTCCTTGTTTTTTATATAAGAAAAAGCAAAACAGCCCTCTTTTTCAGAGAACTGCCTTGCTTTAATGTGAAAGTATCCATATGCATCAAACAGGAGGGGTTGTAATTTAATTATGTATTATACTTTCAGGAACAATCTGCGAATTTCTGATATTCTTTACAAATATTGATTCTTTTTTCCAATGGCACACCTGAAACACATTCAGGGTTAACTCTGATACCTGCTTCGTCTGATTTATAGTAAATCAAATCCTGAGCTTTCAGTTTTTTAAGTGTCTGATTTACAAGCTGTATACTCAGACCGGTTTTTTGAACAATCTGTCTCTATGTGAGTTTTACGATATTATTCCCCATTCATCACTCATTTATTGATAGTAGATGAGTGATGAATGAACGATGAAAAGTATTTACGCAAAAAACTGCCCTCGTGAGAGAGCAGTTTAAAGTATTCTGTTCGACAAATTGGAATTTACTTACTGCAATACACCGCAATTGCTTCACAGATAAACGTAGCAGTGCCGTCAGCATGTTTATCAATATTATTCCTAAAGCGCTCATCCGCTACATACATCTGACCGAGACCTGCCAAAATTTCATTTGTGCAGACATAGTAATTCTCGGTGATATGGTTCTGCAGCATTTTTACAAGGTTTTGTGCTTCAGCAGAATCAGGACTTTCGTCCTTTCTCATGCAGAGAGCAAACTTTGCCATAATATGGTCCATTCCCTCGGCAAGGTCATTCCGCTTCTGTTTGGAGTAGTTCTTAGTCCGTTCTGCATGTTCCTTGTATGCATCTGTTTTGCCCCATTTTTCTTGTGCCTCAGCCTTATATTTTTCAAATTCGCTGTTATCGAATGCTGTCATAACATTTTCTCCTTTCACGGCACCGTCTATAGCAGAAATTAACCGTTCTAACCGCTCTTTTTTGAGTGTGAGAAGTTGTTTTTGCTCGTTCAGTGCCTTGCTTTTGTCATAATCCGGGGATGACAAAATCTCTTCAATGCGCTTTAAGGAAAAGTCAAGTTCACGGTAAAAGAGAATCTCTTGCATACGAAGAAGGGATTTTTCGTCGTAAAAGCGATAGCCAGTAGCCCTGTCAACAAAGGCAGGCCGTAACAATCCTATTTCATCGTAATAATGCAGTGTGCGCACACTTACACCCGTAAAATCAGCAAATTCTTTAATCTGCATTTTCAAATTTATCACCTCACAAGGAGAGCATACACTATGACGGAGCGTGAGAGTCAATACCTTTTTTTAAGAAATGAATCGCAGTTCGTCAAATTCTTATTTTCCTAACTGTTCGACCTATTGGAATTGGGTTAATTCACATTTGTAG
>JAZOUN010000124.1:0-3528 GCA_045658165.1 Acutalibacteraceae bacterium | reverse complement strand
CTTACAAAGCAGGCAAGTTCTCAAGCGACAAGGTTTCTCCCATCAAGAGAATCGAAGGCGGCGCAAACATTCTCGAATTATGGCGCGGTCCCACATGTGCATTCAAGGATATGGCTCTTCAGCTTCTTCCTTATCTTCTTATAGGTTCTTCAAAGAAGACTCTCAAAGACAAAGAAATTGTTATCCTCGTTGCTACATCAGGTGACACAGGTAAGGCAGCTCTTGAAGGTTTTAAGGATATTGATTCAACAAAGATTCTTGTGTTCTATCCCAATGACGGTGTAAGCCCCATGCAGAAGCGTCAGATGTGTACTCAGGAAGGCAATAATGTTGGTGTTTGTGCTATCAACGGTAACTTCGACGATGCACAGACAGGCGTAAAGACAATCTTTACTGATGCACAGATTAAGGAAGTTTTTGAAAAGAACAATCTTGTTTTCTCTTCAGCAAACTCAATCAACTGGGGCAGACTTGTTCCCCAGATCGTATACTATTTCTCTGCTTACTGCGATATGTTAAAGCAGGGTAAGATTAATCTCGGTGACAAGATCAATGTTGTTGTTCCCACGGGTAACTTCGGCAATATTCTTGCTGCAAACTATGCTATGAAAATGGGGCTTCCCCTTAACAAACTCATCTGTGCTTCAAACGCTAACAACGTTCTCACAGATTTTATCACAACAGGTAAGTACGACAGAAACAGAAGCTTCTATGCTACTATTTCTCCCTCAATGGATATTCTCATCTCTTCAAACCTTGAAAGACTTATGTTTACTCTTCACGGTGAAGACGACGCAGCAGTAAGAGAACTTTACGGCTCACTCAAAGATAACGGTGTGTTCGAAGTTTCTGCTGATGTTCTTGATAAAATCAAAGCTCTTTATTCTGCAGGTTGCTGTGATGACGAAGAGACAAAGGCAACTATCAAGACTGTTTATGAAAAGTACAACTACCTTGCAGACACTCACACAGCAGTTGCTATCAAGGTATATGATGATTACAAGAAAGATACTGGCGACGATACCCCCGTTGTTATTGCTTCAACAGCAAGTCCCTACAAGTTCTGCGCAAGCGTTCTTACAGCTATCGAAGGCAGTGCAGACGGAGATGAATTCTCAATGCTTACACAGCTTGAAGAAAAGACAGGTGTTATTGCACCCGCACAGCTCCGTGGCCTTGAAAACAAAGAAGTACGTTTTAAAAATGTTTGTGAAAAGGATGCAGACAGCATGAGGAAAGTTTGTTTCGATATGCTTGGTATTTAATAATATGTAAAGTTTGAGGACGGTTTTATTGCCGTCCTCTTTGCTGATTGAATCAGCCTTTTGCTGTGTTGTTGTTCATTCTGAATGTTTCACAAGCAGTTTCTCCGCATTTACACGCTGTGCTGTTACCTACAGTAATACAGTCTGCAGTGCAATTGTTCTGTGTTGTGTGATATACACAATTTTTAACTTCACATCTGATTTTGTTTTCCATGATTCAATCACCTTTTATTTATATTAAAGAGACATCTCTTGTTTGTAGTATTTACTGAATTTAAATAAATATTTTTGCCATATTTTTCATTTAAGGAGGTTAGCATATGAGGCTTTTTGGCATAGGCGATACGCATTTATCTTTCGGAAAAGATAAACCTATGGATATTTTCAAAGGTTGGGACAACTATGTTGAAAGATTGCAGAATCAATGGAATGCTGTAGTTGAGGATGCTGATACTGTTGTTATAAACGGTGATATTTCCTGGGCAATGCGACTTTCTGAATGTTATGAAGATTTTAAATTTCTTAATGAATTGAATGGCAGAAAAATAATTATGAAAGGAAATCATGACTATTGGTGGACAACGCTCAATAAGATGAATAATTATCTTAAAGAAAACGATTTTTCCTCAATTGACATTCTTTTCAATAATTCTTTCAGTTTCGGTGATTATGCTATATGCGGAACAAGAGGCTGGTTTTATGATTCTCCTGAAAGTGATAATAAAGTTATCCTGCGTGAAAGACAGCGTCTTATAAGATCAATCGAAAGTGGTCTGGAGCAGGGGAAAGTGCCGATTGTGTTTCTTCATTATCCGCCTTTGTTTGATGAGAGAGTGTGTGAAGAGCTTTATTCCGTACTTACTGAGTATAATATTAAACGTTGTTTCTTCGGTCATATTCATGGTGAAGCAACAGGCAGATATGATCATTTTGAAAAAGACGGTATAAAATTTTCTTTAATTTCCGGTGACAGATTAAAATTTTGTCCAAAATTAATAGAAAAAGTTTAAAAAATCATGCCAAATTTTCCATATTTTTTTAAATAAGTATGGAAATTGTCAGAATAATTTGCTATAATACAAAAGTTGAAATATATCATCTCATATTAATATGAGAACGGAGGAAAATTTAAATGAGTTTAAAATCATGTGAAAAAACCGGTACAAATGAAGTAACCATCGAGCTTTCAATCAGCGCTGAAGCATTTGCTGATGCAAACAACAAAGCTTACAACAAGGTTAAGAAGAACATTGCTGTTCCCGGTTTCAGAAAGGGTAAAGCTCCCAAGGCATTTATCGAAAAGTACTACGGTGAAGGCGTTTTCTATGATGATGCGCTTGAAATCGCATTCCCTGAAGCATATGAAGCTGCAATTGCAGAAGCAGGTATTGATCCTGTAGACAATCCTTTTGATTTTGATATCAAGTCAGTTGGTAAAGACGGTGTAGAACTTTTATGCAAAGTTACAGTAAAGCCTGAAATTGAACTTGGTGAATATAAGGGCCTCAAGGCTGAAAAAGAAGCTGCAACAGTAACTGCTGAAGAAGTTGAAGCAGAGCTTAAGAGAAAGCAGGAAGATTCAGCAAGAATCGTAGATGTTGACGACAGAGCAGTTGCAGATGGTGACATTGTTACAATCGATTATGAAGGATTCAACGACGGTGTTGCATTTGACGGTGGCAAGGCTGAAGAATTTGACCTTACAATCGGTAGCGGTCAGTTTATTCCCGGTTTTGAAGAAAAGATCATCGGCCATAACATCGGTGAAGAATTTGATATTGATGTTACATTCCCCGAAGAATATCATGCAGAAGATCTTGCAGGTAAGCCTGTTGTTTTCAAGATCAAACTTCACGGTATTAAGGTTAAGGAACTTCCCGAGCTTGATGATGAATTTGCTAAGGATGTCAGTGAATTTGATACTCTTGATGAACTCAAGGCTGATCTTGAAAAGAATATGACAGAAGCAAAGCAGGCTAATGCTGATAAGGCATTTGAATCAAAGCTTCTTGATCTTGTGGTTGAAGCTGTTTCAGGCGAAATTCCCGCTTGTATGATCGAAAAAGGCATCGACGACATGATCAACGATATGGATTACAGACTCCGTATGCAGGGTCTTGATTTCAAGACATATATGACATACATTGGTATGGATGAAAAAGCTGTAAGAGAACAGTACAGAGCACAGGCAGAAAAAGATGTTAAGCTTATGCTTGCTCTTGAAAAGATTGTTGCTCTTGAAGGTATTGAAGCAACTGAAGAC
>JAZOUN010000123.1:0-2059 GCA_045658165.1 Acutalibacteraceae bacterium | reverse complement strand
CTGTATGCTTCTTGCACTTGACGAAATGAAGCAGAATATGACTGATATGTCTAATCTCGGCGGAGCCAGACAGAGATACGAACATTTTTCGTATGAACCTGCCGGAATTCAGACAGCATTCAGCTACAGAAAATGCAATGTAATACGTACACTCGGAGCAGACAGAAAATCTAAATTTACAATAAGAGAACTCAGAGCGGACGACAAAGATTTTATTGAACAGATTACCGAAATATACAACAACAGACCTTACAGAATGATCAGAACTTGCGAAGCAATGTATGATATTCTTCTTTCATGGAATTCTGTACCATACATAGCCCTCGAGAATGATGAAGTAAAAGGTTGGTTTGCATATTACGGCAGTAAAGACGGTGTACACGAGCTTTTCTACAAGAACGAAGAAGACATAGAAGATCTCATTCTTCTTGCTCTTGAAAACTCGGGCAAGGATCAATTAAGAATACCTGCTCCCGTCTTTGATAAACCTCTGTATAAATATCTTGCACTTCACTGCGAAATATATGATATCGGACATGCAGAACAATTCACTGTTTTCTGCTATGAAAATGTTATAAGAGCATTCCTTAAATTCAAGACAACATATCAGAATCTTCCCGACGGGGAGCTTAAAGTCTTTATTCAAGGTGAAAAACTTCCTGAACAACTTAAGATTACAGTCAAGGATAACAATGTTACTGTTGAAGAAACTGATGAAAAACCTGATATAATTCTTAAACATCAGGAAGCAATGCGATTTATAGGTTCACACTACTCAGAACGCAGAAATGATGCTCCCGCATTCTGCAATGCATGGTTCCCTCTTCCCTTCTACAGCTACGGTCTTGATAATGTCTGATTTAAATTTTACTGTGTATCTGTATTTGATACACAGTATTTTTTATAAAAAAATCACCAAAATGAAAATTCATTTCAGTGACTTAATCTTAAATTATTCAACAATCACAACTACGCCTTTATTTTCCCTGTCATCAGGATATTCACAATCCGCATACCCGATAGCTGCACATCCGTAGCACACATGATTATCCGGGATATTCAGAGTTTTCAATATACTTCTGACATCAGGATCAGAACAGCAATCTCTGAGCTGATTTATCCATACCGAACCGACACCAAGAGAATGAGCAGCAAGAAACATATTTTCGAGTACACAAGCAGTATCAACAGCCCCATGTCTGTAATCATCAGGAACAGTTACGATTATAAAGACAGGTGCACCATAAAATCTGTGATAATCAGGTCTGTCAAGAGCCTTCGCAATAGATTTCTGAAGAGAGATAATTATTTCATCATTTTTTAACACTGTCAACTGCCACGGCTGTGTATTCATAGCACTCGGTGCATACAAACCTGCAGTGATGATTTGTTTAAGAATTTCATCAGATATCATATCTGATGAAAATTTTCTGACACTGCGTCTTGTGATTATATTTTTTAATATTTCATTCATCATTGTTTCTCCGATCTGTAAATTAGACTTCATATATTAATTTTAATAGATTTCATCATCAATTTCAACACATTTAGCAATTAAAAAAATAATTTATATTGAAATAAACAGCAAATCATGGTAATATTATTTTAAGAGCAACACATAAGGAGTGTACCACATGAAAAAATCACAAATTCTCTTTAAAGCTATTGATGTTGTTTTTGAAAAATCACAGAATCCGTATAATTTTGACAATATTTATTTTATTAAAGATATACCGTACAGTAGCGCTGGCAAAAACCATACTTGCGGTGATCTTTATTTTAACCCTTTGATTCTGAAAGACGGCAAAAACCATCCTGTAATTTTAAATATTCATGGCGGCGGATTCGTAATGGGAGATAAACATTACAGAAAAACTTTAAGTGAATTTTATGCAAGTAAGGACTTTTTTGTTTACAATGTAAATTACAGATTGCCGCCCAAAACAGATATTTTCGGTTGTATTCACGATGTAATTGATGCAGCAAATCATATAAACAAATTATCCGAAGAATACAATATTGATACAGACAAAATAGTAATAACCGGAGATTCATCAGG
>JAZOUN010000122.1:0-52038 GCA_045658165.1 Acutalibacteraceae bacterium | reverse complement strand
AAAATATGTATTCCTTTCAGGTGAAGCACTCTCTGCTTCTCTTGTTCAGAGATTCTACATGCTTTACGATTACGAAAAGGTAACACTCCACAACCTCTACGGTCCTACAGAATGTGCAGTTGATGTAACATACTATGACTGCAAGCCTGATGACACAGACCCTGTACCTATCGGTAAGCCTATTTACAATACTCAGATTCATATTGTGGATAAGTATAACAATATTGTCCCCGTAGGTGTGATAGGAGAGCTTTGCATTGCAGGCGTGAATGTCGGTCAGGGATATCTCAACAACGAAAAACTCTCAGACGAAAAATTTATCAATAATCCTTTCGGTGATGGCAAGCTCTACAAAACAGGCGACCTTGCTTATTGGCGTGAAGACGGAGAAATTATCTTCTGCGGCAGAAATGACAGTCAGGTAAAGCTTAACGGTCAGCGTATTGAAATCGGCGAGATTGAGGCTGTTATCAGCGGCGTTGACGGTGTGGATTCTGTTGCGGTGGTGGTGAAAAAATCATCCGCAAAGGATATGCTTGTTGCCTTCTTTACGGGTGAAAACAGCAGCGAGGAAGCTATCAGATCGGTTTGTGTGAACAAGTTGCCGAAGTATATGGTGCCTTCTGCCTTTATACATTTAGTTAGATTGCCGTTGAATAAAAACGGCAAATTGGACCGAAGACTACTCGACGAATATAAATTTGAGGCTGCAAAGACAGCTGATAAGGAGCCTCCGGCAAATGAAACGGAGCAATATATTTGTGAAGTGTTCAGTAATGTTCTGGGTAGAAATGACATTTACAGAAATACGGATTTCTTTGATATGGGCGGAACGAGTCTCTCAATGATTTCACTTCTGAGTGAAAAAGGCTTTGAGAATATCACGGCAGCTGAATTTATGAGAAATTCTACACCTTCTATGCTTTCTTTAGTAATGCAATCGAAATACAAGACAAATGCTGAATATCTGGAACCGCTGTATGTTTCAGATAAAGCTGAAAAAGCCCTGATACTTTTACCTTTTGCCGGTGGAGGAGCAGAGGCATTCAGCGCATTTGTAAGCAGTATTAAAAATAAAAATGATTTCATTTCAGTTTATTATGTGCGATATCTTCATTCTTTTGAAGAATGTAAAAGAGCAGCAGATGAAATTGCCGTTTTATGCAAAAAATCAGAGGTAATGTTTTATTCTCATTGCGTGGGCTCAGCTGTCGCGTTGCAGATTATTAAAGAACTGGAAGCTAAGGAAATGCCTGTAAGGCATTATTTTGCAGGTGCAAGTATACCGCCTGCCAAGGTTGTTAAAATGAATTTATGGAATATTGTGTCTGACGGTATACTCAAGACAATACTTGTTAAAGCAGGTGCGGACATTTCAGGAATATCTTACGAAAAAACAAGCGAAATGCTTATGCATTTCAGAAAGGATACAGATTTTGCAAATGTCAGCTTTGCCGAATCAAAAGTTAAGATAAAAACTCCTGTAAGTGTAATTGTCAGTAAAAACGATATGTTTACAAAAAATTACAGACAAGCACGACGTTTGTGGGAAAAATATGCTGACAATGTGGCTGAGGTGTGTTATATTGAAAGCAACAGCCATTATTTCCAGTCTGAAAGCAGCAAAGCTCTGGCAGATATTATTAAAAAGACCATATAAAATAAAAGCATCAGCTCATCGTTTTAAGGTTGCTGATGCTTTTATGCTTTATATTTTCTTTTTCTTGTGGTGTTGATTTTTCTTTGAGATCTTTGATTTCTGCTTTTCGAAAAGTGTAAAAATCGAACTTTCAAAAAGTGGTTTGATTTTTTCGGAATATTTGAGTACAAGAATCAATTCTGCTACGCCTAAAATTATTCCAATGATGCAAAGAATGTGGTAGGTTTTAAGATGCCACAGAATATCAGTTTTATTACTCGTAAATTCACTGAAGAAACGAGTTGCGCTGTAAATAATCAGATAAGTTGGGAAAAGAGTGCCTTCTTTTGCTCTTTTTCTGTACCACAGAAGGAAAAGAAAAATTATCAATGCCAGCCCCGCTTCAACCAACTGCGTGGGGAATTCTCTCTGCGGGCCTGACTCATAGTGGTAATTCACAAGACCCCATTCGCACTCGAAGCCACCGCAACAACCGTCACAGAAGCAACCTAATTTGACAAAAAACAGAGCAATAGGATAGGCGGGCGTTATCAGATCTGTTTGCTTGAATGGATTAACTGATATAAAAAAGAAAAACGCAAATAAAACAAAGGGGATAAAGTATAACAGACCAAAATAATTGGCACCTGTATTCAGTAGATTGCCTACTTTAAAGTTAAAAAAAGCACTGGGTAAAATTTGTATGCAGGAAATTATGATAATTTCTAAAGCGGTCCAGAAATTTTTTCTTGCAAAGATACTGTTTTTATTCCTTGCAGAAGCGGCTTTAATAAGTGAAAGTGAACTGTTGCTTAACATTTTTTGTTTGTGGCTGAACATAAAAAAATTATAGACAAATATAAAAATCCAACCCAAGCCACCAACCAGAGTATACATTTCTATGCCTGTTGAACCTAAATAACGATACATATTATCAACCTTCCTTAAAAAATAGTATAGCATATGTAAACAATGTTTTCAAGTATTTATATGGGGTGCGTTTTTGCGTGTATCGGGAGAGCGCTTGAATGGCATTCAAGAGGTCAAGAGTTCGATCCTCTCCGTCTCCACCACAGTACATCGAACAATTATTTTTTTTGCCTATTTTTAGGGTATATCAAATTTATAAGAGTATTACAGTCACATTCAAAAGTTGAAAGCTTTTGAATGTGACTGTTTTTTTGTGATAGAAAAAAAACCACTACCAACAATATTCAACCCACAGTTGAAAAATATCGTTTTACAAGTTATTGATAGCATTAAGGTCATATGTTATACTCTAATTGAGCTCAAAACAAGTGTACTTCATTTCATATAGGAGGCAAACAATGGATATAGGAAATAAAATAAAAAAACTCCGCAAACAGCGAGGCATAACACAAGAGCAATTAGCAGAGAGCATAGGTGTTTCTTTTCAGGCTGTCAGCAAATGGGAAAACAATATATCTCTTCCTGATATTACACTTGCTCCTCTTTTGGCAAGTTATTTTAGTGTGTCAATGGATGAATTGTTTGATTTTAATTTAAAGGAAATGGAATGTGCAGTTAAAAATATAGCCGATGCGGCAAGTAAATGTAGAGAAAGCAATCCATCCGAAAGCAGGCAAATACTTGAAGAAGGATTAAGAAAATATCCTGAAAACGAGATTTTGCTTAATGGTTTGCTTTATGTTTTGAATTATACAGAGAATCGTGATGAAACGATTAGAGTAGCAAGTAAGATTATTGAAAAAACAGACAAAAGTGATATAAAATATGACGCTCTCCGTTTCCTTGCTTATGCCTACAAGGCAAAGGGGGATTTTAAGAGTGCTGAAGCCGCTATTGAACAAATACCGGAAATGACTTTTACCAAATTGACAGAGAAAGCATATCTTTTGACCGGCAAAGCAAAGTTTGAAGCTGCTGAAAAGCAAAGGTTGATTTCTGCAGAAAATTTAATTCAAATGATGTGGAAGTCAGCTGAATATTACGAGGAAAACGGGATGATAGATAAAGCCATTGAAGAAACTGAAAAGGCTTTAAATATAATTTCTGTTATTTCCAATGCTCAATTTGACATTTACATAAATTATTTCAACAATCAAATAGAGCGCATGAAAAGTAAAATATAATGTAACAGACCACCGAATAGTAGTGTCTATTCGATGGTCTTTTTTTGTTTACGCCGCTTTATCAATACCCACCATAAACTGCTGAAAGTCTATGTTAAACTCAACTTTTAGCTTATATCCTGATAAGACATTTTATTAAGTGTTTTTACTTTGTTAAGGGGTGCGTTTTTTGCGTATATCGGGAGAGCACTTGAATGGAATTCAAGAGGTCAAGAGTTCGATCCCGCTTATCTCCACCAAAAAAATACCAAGTCTTCAGACTTGGTATTTTTTTATCCATTATTTTGCCATTTGTATAAATACACTATCCTAAACTTATTCCGCAACGATTTCCCATTCAGTGAGATCACCCTGAATGTTTTCAATGATAAGTTTGCCGTCGGCAAATGTAACCTTTGCCAGAATGTCGGGTAAGATAAGCGGGAATGTGATATTTTTACATATAGGCTTAAAGCTCAGCTTCTTATTTTCATAGTCAATTTTAAGTCCCGATGCGGCTATAAGTGAACTCCAGCTCGACATGGGTCTTGTGTAATGGTGTCCGCATTCCCAATGGTCCCATAAATGACCGAGTCTTAACTGATTGCGGTGAATTGAATCAACTACGGTGTCTGATATTTCAGTTTCTCCTACAGCCATTGCAAGAGCAGCAAAGGCATAGCCTATGCCTGTCCACACGGCAATAGTCTGACAGTTATTGTATGTATCAATGCTTGTCCATCTGTTTTCGGGTACGGTTGCATTAACAAGCCCCTGATCTTTATCAAAATTATTCTTAAAAATAAACCCTGTTACAGAACGGACTCTTTCATCGGGCAGAATGCCGTCAAGACCGATCATACGAAGGAACCATTCACCGTCAAGCTGGTCTGTCATAAGTGATTCGTCAGCGACTTCATCGTTGCTCCAGAGGTTATAATACTCACCGTTCCACAGCTTTTCTTCAAGAGCTTTTTTACCCTTAGTGAGTATATCATTCCATTTGGCAGCACGGGCTTTATCCCCTACCCTGTCTGCCATGCACACAGCTGCCTTAAGAGCTGCCAGCCAGAGTACGGAAATATATACAGGTGTTCCCGAAAAATTCCAAGCGTCATAGGTGTTACGCTTTGTGTCATAATCAGGAAGACCGTCGTTGTCTGTATCAAGCAATCCGGTGGAATCCATCGCTTTTTTTACATTGTCCCAGAGGGATAAAAGATAATCTCTGTCACCTGTAAAAAGATAGTCACGAAGCACCATCAGTACAAACTGCATGTTTATATCAACACGGGCATAACCGTTCTCGGAACATATCATGTCGGGCTTGAACGAATGATGCACTCTGCCGTCTTCACGCTGATACTGAGCACCCATTTTTATCTGCTTTTTCTGCAGGTCAGGGAAAAGACTGATAAGTGAAAAAGAGGCATGGTATGTTATATCTGTGGTATGAAGTCCGCAGTAACCGAGACCTTCCCAAAGACCGAATTTTCCGTCTTTATGATAAACAGAACATTTTATCATCGGTGAAAGATTTGCCGACCATGCATCAGGATAGATTTCGGGCAGATCGGTTGCATAAAGAAGCTCGGAGAAAGTTGTGGCAGATTTAAAAATGCTGTTATAGCCCTCTTCAAGGAATCTGTTTGCTTCCAGCGAGTTTTTATAAAGATTTTCATAATAATGGCCAAGCATGTCGCCATTCTTTGCGGTAAGATTCGGGAAATACCAAGTAAGAATAAAGCGGATATTCTTCTTTTCACCGGGTTTAATAGTTACATCAGAGCAAAGAGCACATCCGCCGTAATCAGTGCCTCTTCTTTCATTACGGTAGTAGCAGTTTTCAAGGAAGAAGATTTTATTCTTTCTTGAATCAAGAAAATCGGGATTGCAGTATAAAATACGCTTAAGGATTGAAGCCACATAAGGATACTTTCTGAATTCGTCACAGAGTGAATCAAGCTCTGCATTGCTCAACGCAGTCAAATCAGAGGGCAGGGGTTCGGGTTTTGTTCCGATGTCGGTATCCGGAAGACTGCCGTTTTCTCTGAAACCGAAAAGGACTGATTCCTGTGTTACGCCAAGTTTTGAATCGGCTATAAACTCTTTCATAAAACGATGATATTCTGATGTGATATATGATTTGTCACCGTCACCGCTTACAGAAAGGCATACATCGCCACAGCAGGGAGAATCAGATTTTTTAGCAGGTTCAATATGCACGGCATAACCGTTGCCTGCTTTATGAAGAAAGTTCACATTACCCTCTTCTTTATTTGCAAAGTCAGGCACAAGTGTACCTAAAAGGCTCAGCTCAACATCGTTATCCGTAGGGTTTTCTGCTATAAAATCCATATAAAAACCGGGTGTGGCTGAAGCGTCGGAGTTGAACGGTACAAACGGAGAAACCGCACGAAGGCTCAGCTTACAGGAAAGGTCGCTGTCATAGTAGTCAAGGTCGCACATCGGAAATCTGCCGTCAAAATCAATTCTTTCCACAGGCTTATTCCACGCAAACATTCTGTAAGAAAAATCATCGGCATCAGTTTTCATGCCGAGTTTTCGCACAACGGGAGCATTTTTGCCAATCTTTTCACGCACATAAAAAGAAAGCGCACCTGTACTGCCCTCGCCGTCATCTACTTTATCTTCAAAACACACACGTGTAAGTCTCGGCGGATTAGCTATCTGCCAGAAGTGAAACTCACCGTCGGGCAAAAGCTCTACACTGCCGGCACCGATACCACCCAGAGCAATACCGCTTGCATGTGTTTTTACCGTTGTAATCTTAGCCATAATATCAACTCCAAATTCTGAATAATATTATTATACTTTGTGAATGTAAACAATTCAAGAAAAATATTCTGTATTCGAAAAAAAACAACAAACTCCGCCTTTGACAAAAAGACATCAAAAATTCATTTTTCTTTATTGAAAAATTCATCTGATTATTATATAATTTTTTTTATAATTTTAAAGTATCGGAGAGAAGAAGAATGGAAAAAATAAAGGTGAAACGCATTTTTAAAATCCTTCTGATTATTATTCTGTGCCCTGTGGTAATCCTTTTATCTTTGTTTGCGGCAACTTGTGTTGCGGGATTTGCTCAGGTTGATAAAAACACTCAATATCAGGTGAATCATCTTGAATACCTCAGAAATGAATATTATACAGATTCATATATTCCTTGTGATGAACAGAAACTTGCTGATTTTGACATTGAAGAAGCCTTTGCACAGAATGTAAAAATCAACGAAATTGCAATTATGGGAACTCACAACAGTTATCAGACAACCGAAACACTTCCTAACCGTATGCTCATGAAAATGTTAAGCATTATCACTTTCGGTGCTTTGCAGGATAAGACAGATTTTGCAATGGATACATTTACAGACCAGCTGGAGCACGGTGTGAGGAATCTTGAGCTTGATATTGAAACAACAGATAAAAAGGGAGAAATCAGTTTTGTTGTTTCTCACATCCCGATACTGGAAACTGTTTCAAGCGCTTACGATTTTTCAAAAGCTCTTGAAGAAATTGCATTATGGTCAGACAACAATCCCGGGCACCTGCCTGTTTATCTGCTTATTGAGCCGAAAAGCTTTGTTCCGCCCGTAAACAATCTTAAAGGCTTTACCATTGATTACGCACTTGAACTCGATAAGGTAATAAGAGAAATTCTCGGTGACAGATTGCTTACACCGAAAGATGCAATGGGTGACTTTGCAACACTTGAAGCCATGCGAATGAATGACAGCTGGCCAACACTGGAATCTGCAGCAGGAAAAATCATTGTTCTTATGCACACATGCAATGTCACACCCGAATATATTGCAGTTGACGAATCAATTTCAACTCAGGCAATGTTCCCTATGCTCGGTTTTGCAGACATTGACAAACCTTATGCATCATTCATCCTTGCAAACAAACCGAAAAGTGCTGCAATGAACAAAAATAAAACAATAGGCGAAAAAAATCTTATGGTAAGAACAAGGGCTGACAGTTATCCTACTTTCAGCGATGAACGTTATGCATATGCAGATGAATGCGGCTCACAGATTATCACAACAGACTACCCTCCCCGTACTGTAAGAGAAAATGAACATACATATACTTTTGACGGTTATGTTATAAAGCTGCTTAAGTAAACTTGATTTTTCTGACTTTTATATATTGAAAATGTCTTCTGACGGCAGTATAATTATTAAAAGGAGGGATTGATATGAATATGACCGAAAAAACTGAAAAAATGAAGAAATATATTCTTATGAATAATATTGTTATTGCAATTCAGTTTATATTGGTTATATTGAGTGTCGTTTTTAACTTTTTGTTTGATGATATTGCTGTTTTTGTAACTGTATTTATTCATATAGTAATCTTTGTTTTATACAATTCAGTTGCAGAGAATATTATCGATTGCAGTTATTTAAGAAAAAAGTATGCAAAAATTTGTTCAGAAACCCATTATTTACAACACATCAGACTAAAAATGCGTATGTATAAAGCATCAAAAACAAAAAAAGACACTGTATCAGAAAAACTGATTGTTCAGTCGGCGGTTAAAGTCATTATTGCCGTATTAAATATTCTCATGCTTTTGCTTTTGATATCTTTTGAATAAACCTCATCACCGGGTAGTTTTCTGAACTGTCCGGTTTTTTATTTATCTTTACTGAAGACAAATAACAAAAAAGTCAGGAAAACAAACTGTTTCCTGACTTTTAATTATGTACTTTTTTTACTTTTTGTCGCCTTTCTTTTCGTAACCGAATGTTGAAGCGAAAAGATCAATCTTGAATGCTTTGATTACAGAGCTGAAAAGTCTTGAACCCTGAACAGGCATAAGTCTGTTGAATCTGCCCATTGCGTTGCCGTCGAAACCTACAACGATGTATGACTTCTTTGCAAGAATACCTCTGAGGATTGTATTTACAGCTTTGTCACAGGGAGTTGAAACCATGTTGATAAGGTCCATACCGTTTGTTTCACCCTGATTTCTGAAAATATCTGTCTTTGTGAAGCCGGGGCATACAAGACCGATGTAAGCTTCACCGCGAAGCTCTTCACGCATTGCTTCTGTAAGACCCTTTACAGCTGCCTTACTTGCAGAATACATTGACGTGCCGCCAAGAGCCATAAGAGCTGCAGATGATGCAACATTAATGATTGCAGGTGTTTTGCTCTTCATAAGAAGAGGAAGCATAATCTTTGATGAATATGCTGCTGAATAAAAGTCGATATTGATTGATTCATCAATTTCTTCTTTTGAATAATTCATAAGTCTGTCAAAACGGGGAAGAACACCCGCATTGTTGATAAGAACATCAGGGTTGATATTGTTTGCAACAAGCCAGTCATGGAAGCTCTGCCAGTTATCATAGCTGGAAACGTCAAAGAGCTTGTATGAAAACTGCTTTGCGTAATCGCCGAGTTCCTCAACGAAATTTATCATTTTCTTTTCACTTCTTGCGACACCGATTACTTTACAGTTATGTTCTTTCATAAGTCTTTCTGCAAGCATTTTGCCGATACCGCTGGAAGCACCTGTGATAATTACGGTTTTGTTATCGATCCATTTTGACATAATAAACACCCCAAAACATAATTTAACTGAAAAAATTATATCACAAACATTTTTAATTTTCAACAGTTTATGAGCGTTTTATGAATTATATTTTAATAGCATTAATTTATACATCTTCAATACATCTTACATAGAATGTCCTTGGAGGTGTTTTTATGAATACATGTACGCTTACAACAGCATCCGTAACGGCTTTAGCAAACACACCGGCTTGCAGACTGAATAATGAAGAACTGACAATTCTCGCCTCAGTTCTCGTTCAACTCGGTGACACACTTGTCACTATTGCCACACAAAGAACAATATGCGAAAACGCAAATAAAAACGGATAAGAATTTTTATCAGACAGACGGGAATACTGTAAATCAACGGAGGGGCAGAAATGGAAATAATAAAAGTTATTTTAACTTCATCATTATCAGCTGCAGCACTGTTTGTTATTGCAAAGGTCATAGGGCACAAACAGATGTCTCAACTTGATTTTTTTGACTATATAACGGGAATTACAATCGGTTCAATCGCAGCAGAACTTGCAACAGAGCTTGAAGAGCCGATGAAACCGCTTATTGCAATGGTTGTATACGGTGTTATAACCGTCATTCTTGCGGCAATAACTTCAAAACTTCCTAAAATGCGAAAATTCATCAACGGTTCCCCTACCATATTGATGAACAACGGCAAAATCTACCGCAAAAATCTGAAAAAAGCCAAAATAGACCTGAGTGAATTTCTTGTAATGTGCAGACAGGAAGGTTTTTTCAATTTGGCAAACATTCAGACTGCAATTTTTGAGTACAACGGCAGACTCACCGTTCTGCCCGTCAGCACAAAACGTCCTGCAAATCCTGAAGACCTGAATCTTACTCCCCAACCCGAGTATATGTGCACCGAAGTTATTATGGACGGCAGAATACTTGATGAAAATCTGCAACGGATGGGACTTGACACAAAATGGCTGCAAAAACAAATTGAAAATCAGGGTTTTTCAAATGCAAAAGAAATTTTTCTCGGCATATGTGACCGTAACAAACAGCTTTCGCTTTACAAAGCACAATAAATTATAACCTGAATTTATCCTAAGACATTTCATTTATTGAAAACTGAAAATTTGTATGATATAATACTGATAAATGAATCTGTTCTGCAGGAGGATAACTTATGAACAAATACGATATTGCAGCTTTTATATGGCCCTCATACACAGGAGATGAACCCCGCACAAGAATTTTCTGGCCCGAAGGCTACGGAGAATGGCAGACGGTAAAAGCCATGAAAAACAAAGGCTATGAAGGCTGCCGCTGGCCCCGTATTCCCACATGGGGTTATGTGAACGAAGCTGACAACCGTGTTATGGAAATGCAGATTGCATGTGCAGTTGAACACGGCGTAAATGTTTTCATCTACGACTGGTACTGGTACGACAACAGACCTTTCCTCGAAAACTGTCTGAATGACGGATTCCTCAAAGCACGCAACAACACAGATATGAAATTCTGTCTGATGTGGGCAAATCACAACGCAACACATCTGTGGGACAAAAGAAATTCAGACAAAGACCTTGATACCGTTATCTGGTCCGGTGTTGTGACACCATCAATTTTTTCCGATATCTGCGACAGAACAATAGAAAAGTATTTCAAAAAAGAAAACTACTACTGTATTGACGGCTGTCCCGTCTATATGATTTTTGATATTGATAATTTCATCCGTTCATTCGGTACAAGCGATGAATGCAAAAAAGGCATTGAAGAATTCCGCAGAAAGACTGTTGAAGCAGGTTTCAAGGACCTTCATCTTCAGATTGTCCATTGGAGAGACCGTGTTTTCAACTGGCTCAAGGATGAAGATTCACAAAAAGGTGTTATATCTTCACAGATGTATGATTTCCTCGGCGTTGATTCCGTTACAAATTACAGCTGGGGCGGAATAACAGACTTCGACGGTGACTTTAACAATATATGCGACAGCTATATAGAAGAATATAACAAAATAGCTCCCACGCTCAATGTTTCATACTATCCGAGTCTTTCCGTCGGTTGGGATAATAATGTAAGATTCCATGATTTTGTTCCCGGTGTTGTTGTCAACAACACTCCGGAGAATTTCAAGTCTGCATGTAAAAGAATCAAGGCACTTGCAGACGATTCAATGAAAAAAGGACTTATGAAAGCTCCCTTTATCACAGTAAACAGCTGGAATGAATGGACAGAAACAAGCTATCTTCAGCCCGACGACCTTTACGGCTACGGCTATCTTGAAGCAATAAAAGATGTTTTTCTCGGAGACTGATTATGACAATACTCAAAGACATCCCCTACGGCAGCCACGAAAGACATAAAGTTGACATATATTTTCCCGGGCAGACTGTCTGCAATTCGGGCATGATATTCTACATTCACGGCGGAGGGTGGACAAGTGCAGACAAATCGGTGCATCATCCCGATTGTGAACATTTCTGCAATCTCGGTTACATCTGCGCAACAACGAACTACAGATATGTTGACGGAAACATAACTGTTTATGATGAACTTGATGATATTACATATGCACTTGAAACAGTGAAAGAAATCTGCAAAGAAAAAGGATTTCCGTTAAACAAGGTACTTCTTACAGGCGGCTCTGCAGGTGCACATCTTGCCCTTATGTATGCATATACAAAAAAAGATATTTCACCGCTTGAAATTGCCTGTGTCTGCGCATATTGTCCGCCTGCAAGAATGGAAACACCCGATTTTCTTTTAGGCATTTCAGGCGAATTTGAAGACTGGAAATATTCAGTCTTGTCCGCTGCATGCGGAATTGAAATAAACAAAGAAAATCTTCTTTGCGAAAAACAACAGACAGCACTGAAAAATATTTCTCCTGTTACATATGTATCGGAAAATTGTGTTCCCACCGCAGTTTTTCACGGTGTTAAAGATGAACTTGTACCCTTTGAACACGCAGTTGAATTCATAAAACTGCTTAGTGAAAAGGGCGTTAAAAATGATTTTCTGATTTATGAAAATTCAGGTCACGCACAGGATAAAGACCCGGACAAAGTTATTGAATCAAAAAAAATCATAAAAAAATATGCAGAAAATTTTTTCTGATTTAAAACGGAGCTGTAAATTTACAGCTCCGTTTCTATTACACTCATTCAATTGATTTATAAACAAGAGGATCATCATAATCATTATAATCTCTGAATGAACTGAGTTCATTACTGCAATCATCTTTCAGCCACATATATCTGCCGCCGTCGGGCGTCTCATATATGTAACAATAATAGTTATCCATATCATATCCGCCGTCTTCCAACGGATAATATGCTGTATACTCCTGCAAAAAAGCATCCTGAGCATCTGACGGCAAACCGCTGTTTATTCTTACAAACGTTTCGTCAAAGCACTCAACAGTCTGAAAATCTGCAGAAACAACCACATCAGGAGGACTCGTTATTGCCCAATAACAGATACCTCCCACTATCAGAAGAAAAATGACAACTTTTATAATTGCAGACAAACAGCCTTTTTTCATATCATCGGACTCACGATTCTGTGCATTTTTGAAAAGAATCATTCCTCTTTGCTCCGATGACTTTTTATAAAGACCTGCAAACAGCTTTTTTATGTAGAAATGTGAAGAATAAAATTTAATCAGACAATAATCGGGAATAAAAGAAAACACATCAAGAAAAACAAAGTGCCAGTATGCTAAAATCAGAATCTTTCGCATAAGTTTCAAAAATACTTTTCTGTTTTTTGCAAACGTGTCAACAACACTGATATTGCCTGATGAAGTTTCTGCACGGGTAAACACATACACAACGGGTGAAAGCATAAAGAAGTCTGCAACAGTTCCGTCACATACAGAATATGCACCGTCATCAAATTCAATAACTGCATTGCTCTGCTGTGTAAAATCCGCTTTATATTTTATTGTAATATTCAGTACGGCATCGGGCAGTTTCTGAGCAAACTTTACTGAAAGTTTTTTAAGAATTCTGTCTTTCAGACTGTTTTCTTCATTATCAGAATCATGCTCGTTTATTATTTTATGAAGTTCATCAAATGCACTGCACTCAGCATCAAATATTACTTCGGAATTACGGCAGAAAATATCTCTTGATTCCTGCGCCTCAAGAGTATACTTCTGATTTTCAACCGTGACAATCATTTTGTTGCTTGTACTGTTATTTCTGAATGTTACAAACACATTTATCACCCTCAGCTACATTATATCACGAAAAAAAAATCAATTCAACAAACGGGCAAAAAAAGAGGGCGTAAAAACAAAAGTTTTTATACCCTCACAGATTTATTCAACTGTTACTGAATTTCTGAGCTTTCCGCCTGCTTTTGCATAAGGACTGTAAGCTCTGACTTTTACAGTGTATTCACCTGCAGTAAGATTGCCGAGATTTACTTTTACATCTTCATTTGTAGCTCTTACATATTCAGAAATAACTGTCTTTTCGTAAACAGTTTTCTTATTACCGTCTGTTACCTTGATTTTATAATTTTCAGATTCATAATAACCCTTTGCCTGGGGAAAAGAAATAATCACTTCACCGTTTTCTGAAACTGAAGAACTTATATCTGAATTTTCGGGGAACAGCGGCTTAGTATCCAGTGATTTCTGTTTATGCCAGTTATATGTTCTTGCAGAAGTGTCACTGAGATTTGTAAAATAATAATCCACATTATCAAAGAACATTCTGTTTACAATATCGTAAAGCTTCATGCTTACGTTACCCTCGGCATCACATTCAACTACCCATGCACCGCCTGATTCACCGGGGGCATCCTGATCGCCTTCAATATAATTGAGGTTGCCCATAAATGCAGACAATGAACCGCAGCCCACAGCAGTGAAAGAACCCTGCCATACACTTCGGGGATCACTTGCCGCATAATGTGAATGTCCTGAAAAATCAACAACCTGAGGATATTTGCTCAGAACTTTTCTCAAAGACAGATCACTCCAGTTCACACTGCCGTAAACTGTAAGTGTTGGTGACGGATGGTTATAAACAAAAACGGGTTTGTCGGGATTTTCTTTTGTTGCGGCAGCAAGTCTTTCTTCGAGCCATTCAATTTTGCCTTTGAAATTTGCACCGTCATCATCATATGAAACACCGATAAAATGATATCCGTTTATTACAATATCAGTATCAACATTCTCATTTATGTATTTCTTGTAAACATCATAACCGACTGTTGCATCAACATCACGGTAATTTATGAATTCATGGTTTCCGAGAACTGCAAGAAGCTGAGTTGAATCTTTCATATTCTCAGCCACGATTTTATTGAACATTTCGTATTCCGCATCTGCACCGCCGCCTGTAAAATCACCGGCAACCACAACAGCATCAAGATTTTTGTAAGCTGAATTTCCGCTGTACTTATACATATCTGCAAACAGATTTGCAAATCTTTTTGCAACTGCCTGATCTGCCTCACCGTTAAGATGAATATCGGAGCATACAACAAAACGAAGGGTCGGATTAAAGTCATCGGGAGTTTTTACTTCTTCCCCTGTCATTCCGCTTTTTACACCTGTAAACAGAAACGTAAAACCGAAAACTCCGGTAAGAACTTTAGAAATAAGCTGTGAAAGAATATTGGACATTTCAACACATTCCTTTTATAAATATTACTGATTCATAATTATACTCTTTTATTTATGCAAGGTCAATGCAATATATGAAATTACTGAAAAATACAGACATTATTTTTCTTTGCTGTTGTAATTATCGTTCCTTTTTGATATTATAAACACATAAAATCGTTAATTCCGAGAGGAGTTCAGAAAATGAAAACAATTCTGATTCTTGTTGACGGACTTCGTCCCGATTCAATAACAAATGTTGAAACTGCTCAAAAAATTATTAAAGAATCTGCATATACAATGAATGCCGAAACTGTTTTTCCGTCGGTAACACTTCCCTGCCACATTTCACTTTTCCACAGTGTTACACCCGAAAGACACGGAACAACAACAAATACATATATGCCGCAGGTAAGACCTATCAACGGACTGTGCGAAGTTCTCAGACAGGCAGATAAGAACTGTGCTATTTTTTATAACTGGGAAGAAATCCGTGATGTATCAAGACCGAATTCACTTACGCATTCATGTTTCTATGCCGGCAGAAGAATCGGCTACAAGGAAGCAGGTGAAATCCTTACAGATGAAATGATTAAATACCTTAAAGAATCTGATACAGATTTCACATTCCTCTATTTCGGATATACAGATATGGCAGGTCATAAATCCGGATGGATGTCAAAGGAATACATGGACGCTGTATACAACAGCTGGGATAATATTGACAAAATCATATCAGAACTTGGAGACGAATACACATATATCATAACTGCCGACCATGGCGGACATGACCGTACTCACGGCAGTACAATGCCCGAAGATATGCTCATTCCCGTTATTATACGCGGTAAAGATTTTGAAAAAGGCGAAATCAAAAAAGAAGTAAACATTATGGATATTGCACCGACTGTTGCTGTACTTTCCGGTGTTTCTCCCGATGAAGAATGGGAAGGAAAATCACTTATCTGATAAGAAAGCTGCCATCCGGCAGCTTTTTGTTTTTCTTTAAAACAAATATATCTTGCAATTAGTATAAAAATTTTGTATCATTTAATCATAAAACAAACAATTGAGGTGTTCTGTTATGGCAAAACTTACGCAGACAGTATCTGACACCATACGTACGGCAAAAACATACTGGGAAAAACCTGCAAAAGGTAATTTTGTATCTTATAAAGAAATTATCTGTCTCGGTCTCGGCGGTTTCGGTGCACAATGGCTAACTCTGCTTGCAACATCCATCGGTCTGAGTGCAAACAACTATATTCTCGGTGCATGTTTCCAGATGGACGGTATGCATCTTCAGACAATGCTCGTTATCGCAAATCTTGTTGGTATTCCCCTGGGTATTCTGCGAAATTACATTTACGACAACTCTCACATGAAAGACGGAAAATTTCTTCCGTTCATAAAACACACGGCAATCCCCACTGTTATAACTGCAATTATTTTTGTATGGCTGCCCGTCGAACAGATGACATACATGCAAAAAGCCGTTGCAATAGAAATTCTGTACCTGCTGATGACAGTATTTCTGTGTTTTTACAATGAATCATATCAGTTCTTCCAGCAGATAATAAGCCCTAATACTCAGGAACGAGTAAATGTAATGAGTATAACTCAGATAATTTTTTCACTCGCGCCCAGCATTTCAAACGCATTGATTCCCACTATCGCGCCCCTTTTATTCACTCAGGGACTCGCAGACATAAGAACCTACCGATACATTTACCCTGTTTTTACAATAATCGGTCTTATTTTCAACTTCTTCTTCAGAGGCACAAAAGAACGTATTGTTCTGCCAAAAGAAAAACAGGAACACATACGAATGATCGATGCGATCAGAGAAATATCCAAAAACAAATATTTCTGGATAATGAACCTTGCCGGCTGGTTCGGTTTTCTTGAAGGAGCCGCAGGTGTTGTACTTTCTTGGACTTTTGTTTACGGAAACAACGGAGAAAACAGTGTATACCTCGGACTTATAAACACCATTATAGGAAACGGTGCATTGTTCTCAATGATTCTCGCTCCGTTCCTTATCCGTATTTTCGGCAAACGTAATCTGCTTATCACAAGCAACCTGCTTAACGTTGTTCTGCTGACAATTCTTTATTTCGTGTATAAAAATCCCGTTCTTGTTGTGATTGTAAGTTACATAAACAACTTTGTAAGTGTATTCTACAATATTTATTACCCCGGAATAAATGCCGATATGCGCGATTATCATCAGTACAAAACAGGTGTACGTATTGACGGACTTTTCGGTGTGGTAGGAATCCTGGGAACATTCATCGGATTCGGAACAGGCTATGTTGTGCCTTACATTTACAACCGTATGGGATTATATACCGACTATTCCGTACTGTATGACGATACATTGAGAAATAATCTTCTCGGCGTTCTTATTATTGCTTCTGCAGTCGGTGCCGTTATAAATGTATTCCCTTATCTGTTCTATGATCTTACTGAATCAAAACACAGAGGTTATGTAAAAGTGCTCCGTATAAGAGCAATGCTTGCAGATTACGTAAACAATGAGCTGTCAGACGAAGATCTTATAAATGTTACGGAAATAATAATGCAAGCAAAAGAATGTTACGGCAAAGAAAAAGTTGCAGTTTCAAAAGATGCTCTCAGAGCAGCAAAAAGACTTCCTAAAGGAACAGATGAAGAAAAAGAAATACGCCTTGCTGCAATAAAAGCCGAAAAAGCAGAAATAAAACGTATACGTGAGCTGAATGAAGATATTGAAAATGCTCCTATTGTTATTGAAGAACTCGAGAAATACTCAACAGAACGTTTTATTATACGCAAAGAACGTGCAAAAGAGACTGTTTCTGACGGAATGGGCTACTGCTATGAAAATATAAAAGAATTGCAAAATCAGGCAAAACTTTTACCCACAGATACTCAGGAGAACAAACAGATACGTGCAGATATTCTTTCTGACCTGAGAATCAAAGCAGAGGCTTCAAAAATAATAAAGAAACACTTTGCAGACGGTGTTTATCCGCCTGATGAATCACAGACAGAAACACTTGAAAACACAACGGGAAAAAGCTTTATTCAGGTACTTTCGGATAAGCGTAAGATTTCACAGATAGTCAAGCAGAAATCCCTCTACAACAGAGCTGTAAAACCGTACACCGATGCTGTAAAACTTATAGAAACAGCACGGAACTACACATATCTTGACGAAATTGAAGCAAAGTATCAGAGCCTTAAAAATCAGATACCGGAATAAGCATAAAAACGACCTGTATTGAAAAATCAATACAGGTCATTTTGTTACAGAAATTTACGCATTTGTATTGCAAGCTGTTCTTCAAGATTTATAAGTCTTTTTGTTATATCTTTTGAAACCTCATCAGCAGCTTTATATTTATTGAGATACATATTGAGTGATTTGACACCCATGTTACATCCGTCTGTCATAAGATCGGCAATTGTGCTGTCTGATTCTTTCATTGCAAGCTTCATATTTGTTTTCATCCATGACATACTTTTTGCCATGGGATTCGGATCTTTACCCTCATCCTCATATTTATTGAGCAGTTCACGGATTTCAACATTGAGCTTTTCATGTTCAATCTTACAGTCACTCAGGCATCTTCGCAAATCATCAGAATCAACATATTCGATAACGTCATCAATGGAAGCAGTACCCATCTTTACACCTGCATCACATTCACGAAGCAATCTTACGGTATCTTGTTCTATCATTTCAGGATCATCCTTTCTTAACAGAAGTATGCCCGTATTTTTGCTTTTTATTGATATGAATTTATTAAAATTTTTACGGAATTTACAAAACAACGGTAAAACTTATCCACTTATTTTCTTCACCGTCAACAGTAATTGTGCCTTTATGCGCATCAACAATTGCTTTTGCAATGGAAAGTCCGAGTCCGTAGCCGCCCGTTTCCTTTGAACGCGATTCATCACTTCTGTAAAAACGATTGAAAATTTTATCTTTTTCGCTGTTTCTTATTCCGTTACCGGTGTTATAAACCTGAAAGATTTTTTTATTTCCCGCAGTTGTAAGAGTTACACGCACTATTCCGTTTTCATCAGAATGCTTTATAGCATTATCTATAAGAATTGTGACAAGATGTTTTATCGCATCTTCATTTGCCTTACAGCGTATGTTTTCGGTTATGTTCTGTTCAAATACTTTTCCTGCTTCAAAGGCAGTGCATTCAAATTCAAGTGTTTTGCTCAGCACAACATTGCTAAGATCAAACTCGGAATAAATCAATGATTCTCCTATTTCATCCATTTTTGCAAGGTCAAGCAGATCAAAAACAAGATCGGACATAACATCAGACTGCCGCTTTATGTTAGAAAGCCATTTGTTTGAGCCTATTTCGGCCTCAAGAACATCCGCATTTGCAGAAATTACCGCAAGAGGAGTTTTTAATTCATGGCTTGCATCCGAAATAAATCTGCGCTGATTGTCAAGTGCTGTTTTTACGGGTTTTATTGCCCATCTTGACAAAAAATATGAAAAAACAAACACAAGAACAAGACTCAGAACAGTTATGACAACCGAAAATTTAAAAAGGCTCACAAGGAAGCTGAGTTCTCCCGACAAATCTATAAGAATTACCACGGTATTAAGACCGTCATCCGTAATCTCATACATCATGTCCATATAAAAGCCTTTGTCAATACCACTCTGCATAAGATGTCCGGCAATTTTGTAAATATCATCGGCTGAATATGAATCGCTCATATTTGTTGTGATAAAAGGCGGCACCGAAGTGTTCACATTGTTTATACGGATATACATATATGAAACTTTATTTCCGCCGCTCATTCCTTCCAGCATATTGCTATCCGGTTGCTTCATATAAAAATCATCTGCAGGGCTGTTGTAGATAAAACCTCTTCGTTCCCGTATCTGTTTTATATCGGTATCAGCATCATACAAAACCGCACCGTATATACACAGATTCAGAATGCCCAGAATCAACGCCAGAACAAGTGATATCGCACCGAGCGTTATGCCGATAAATTTATACTGGGTTTTCTTTATCATGCTCATTCTTTTTGTTCCTCGATATAATAACCGATACCTCGTGAAGCCTTTATCTGCACTGTAGACTTGATTGCACCGAGCTTTTTGCGAAGGAAAGAAATATATACTTCAATGCTGTTATATTCAGCCTCACTGTCATATCCCCATATTTTTTCTATGAATTCATCCTTTGAAACAATGCTTTTAGGTGCAAACATGAGCATCTGCATAATTCTGAATTCCTTTGCGCCGAGTTTTACGTTAAGATTACCACAGATGAGTTCATATGTGCTCTGATTGAGAACAATATCACCGAAAACCAGTTCATTAGACGGAATTTCACCTTTTCTTCTGGTAAGTGCTCTTATACGGGCAAGAAGTTCACCCTTATTGAACGGTTTTGTAAGATAATCATCTGCTCCGCAATCAAGACCTCTGATTTTGTCATTGACTTCGCTTCTTGCGGTAAGAAGCATAACCGGAGTCGAGATGTTGTTATTACGGATTTCTCTTAAAACATCAAGGCCGTTCATTTTCGGCAACATGATATCAAGCAGAATCATATCATAGATTCCGCTGAGTGCATAATCAAGACCGTCTCTTCCGTCGTAGACACAGTCTACAAAATACTGTTCTTTTTTTAAAATTGCAGATATTGCATCTGCCAAGGAAATTTCATCTTCAACAATAAGTATACGCATAAAAATCCCTCCTGATATTATTATATTATATTTCCGCAATTGAATCAACATTGAAAAGGAAAAAGATATATGTAAATGTAAATTACGGAAAAATGAGCAAAAATAATAAATTATGCGCAGGTTCTGTTAATGATTTACATTTTTATTTTTATTATAATAATTTATGACAAAAAAGTTTAAATAGTATTGATTTTTATAATATTTTATTGCATAATTATAATGTTATTTTATAGCATAATATACGGAGGTGCTATTTTGGTTTTTTCAAGTTTATTCTTTTTGTGTATTTTCCTTCCCCTCAATCTTTTCACATACTACATTCCGTCCAAGAACAGTACACGTAATGTAATAATGCTGATATTTTCACTCGTTTTTTATGCATGGGGTGAACCGCTGTACGTATTCCTTTTGTTATTTATGACGTTTGCATGTTGGTACTGTGCCCTGCAAATAGAAAAAAACAAAGAAACCGACAGCAAAAAATCAAAAATGTTCCTTATTATCGCATGTGTTGTTGCACTTGGATTGATAGGCATTTTCAAATACAGTACTTTCTTTATTGAAAGCACACTGTCTCTGTTCGGTTCCGAAAAAGAAATCACTCCCCTTGCTCTGCCCATAGGTATTTCTTTCTACACATTCCAGCTTCTGACTTATGTTGTGGATGTTTATAAAGGTGATGCTGCGGCACAGCACAAATATACAGACCTTCTTCTTTACGCAAGCCTTTTCCATCAGTGTATAGCAGGACCTATTGTCCGTTACTCTGATATTGCAAATGAAATTCTCGACAGAAAGCCTGACATGGAAGATTTCAACAAAGGCGTTATGAGATTCAGTGCAGGTCTTGCGAAAAAAGTTCTTTTATCAAATCAGTGCGGTTCTTTTGCTGATACACTTGTTTTAAGCGATGCGGCACTTGCTGATTCACAGCTTCTTGCAGAAAACCTTGAAACGCTTTCTTCTGCATCTGCA
Organism: Acutalibacteraceae bacterium; assembly: GCA_045658165.1. Classification (GTDB taxonomy): domain Bacteria; phylum Bacillota; class Clostridia; order Oscillospirales; family Acutalibacteraceae; genus UBA1081. The sequence continues at coordinate 30,422 of JAZOUN010000122.1, read as the reverse complement.
GTAACACTCTGGCTTGGAATGTTGTTCTATATGCTTCAGATTTACCTTGACTTCTCTGCATATTCCGACATGGCAATCGGTATGGGACTTATGACAGGATTCCATTATAAAGAAAACTTTGACTATCCGTATATATCTTCATCAGTAAGTGAATTCTGGAGAAGATGGCATATTTCACTCGGTACATTCTTCAAAGATTATGTATACATTCCCCTTGGCGGCAACAGAAAAGGGAACGTACGCACTGTAATAAATCTTTTTGTTGTATGGGCACTTACAGGACTGTGGCACGGTGCTTCCTGGAACTATGTATTATGGGGACTTTATTTCTTCATTTTCATATCTCTGGAAAAACTGTATCTTGCAAAATTATTCAAAAAACTCCCGTCATTTGCAGGTCATATTTATCTGCTTATAATCGTATACTTCGGATGGGTACTCTTCAGATTTGAAAATACCGAAATTATGTCAACAGTTCTCAAAGGCATGTTCGGTCTCAACTCAAATCCCTTTGCAACAAGAGAAATAATGATGTACCTTGGCGACAATTTCTTCTTTATAGTAATTGCAATTCTTGCATGTACACCAATTGTAAAAACAGCAAACCGTTTTATCAATTACTATTCAAAACGAATTCCCGCAGTCAACTACACATATTCGGTATTCCGTACAGCAATCCCCGCAGTGCTCGTATTGCTTTCTGCAATATGTCTTGTAGGCGATTCATACAATCCGTTTCTTTATTTCCGATTCTGAGAAAGGAGACATAAAATGAAAGAGAAGAAACTTGCAAGATCAAACATGAAATCAGCTTCACGTTCACGAAAAATTGCATACACACTTGCATCTCTTGTGTTCATATTATTACTGACAATAATGTTTGGTTTTTCATTCAATTTTGTAGACAGACAGTCTTTTTCGGAAAGTGAAAAAAGAGAACTTGCAAAATTCCCGGAATTTTCTTTTGCAACACTTTTCAACGGAGACTACTTTGACGGCATAAATCTTTGGTTTGCAGACACATTCCCGTTCAGAGATGCTTTTGTTGAGTCATCCGCGAACATCAAAAAATTCCTCGGAATAGGTCAGACAATCCACAATTTCTCTGAAAATAACGGTGACGACATTCCCGAAATGCAGGAAGAAAGTCAGTCAATTGTTGACATTTCTCCCGTAGTTCCCGAACAGCAACAGCAGGATGACAATCTTCTGAAACCTGCACTGCCCTCAGGCGGTACAGATATTGTGCAGAATGCAGGTCAGGGCGGTGACGGTGCTGTTCTTGAACAGACAATCAGTTCTATTTTCGTTCACGGCAACACCGGTTATGAATATTACAACTTCGTAAGAGGCACTGCCGACAAGTATATCAATGCAATCAATTCAGCAGCTGATGCAGCCGCAAGCAATTCAATCAACTTCTATAACATGATTATCCCCACAAGCATTGATATCACACTCAACGAAACTTCAAGAAGCAAACTCAACTCATCTGACCAGAAAGAAGCTATAAATTACATGCACGGTTCAATGAACAGCAATGTTAAAAAGGTTCAGATTTATGACTTGCTCAAAGCACACAGCAGTGAATATCTTTATTACCGTACAGACCACCACTGGACCAGCCTTGCAGCATACTATGCATACGCTCAGTTCATGACGGTAAAAGGCACAGCTTACAAACCGCTTTCAGAATTCACTCAGTATACTTTCCCCGACTTCCTCGGTTCATTCTATTCAGACACAGGCAAATCTTCTGCGCTGTCTGTTCCCGATACTGTTTATGCGTATGTTCCGCCCTATGATATATCTTTCAGCATGATGCAGAAAGGAAGCTCATCTTATACACAGTGGCCTCTTATAAGTGATGCTACAACCTACTCTTCATCATACAAATACCTTTGCTTTATCGGCGGTGACAATCCCGTTTCTCTTATTGAAAACAACAGTATGGAAAGCGGTGAAACCTGCGTTCTTGTAAAAGAATCATTCGGTAATCCCTTTGCTCCGTATCTGTCATGTAACTATAAATATGTTTACGTAATAGACTACAGATATTTCACCGGTGATATTACCGATTTCGCAAAAGAAAAAGGCGCAACAGACATTATTGTTCAGAACAATATTTCAATGACAAGAAACGCATCTCTTGTTGAAAAGCTGTCTCAGGCACTTTGATAAAAATCAAATAAAGCACATGCGGAGTGTTCGAAAGAACACTCCGCAGTTTTATTATAAAAAAATGGAAGCACTTCATTACAAAGTGCTTCCCAACAGATTTTTCTGTCCTTAGTAATCCTACCCACACATGTGCCGGATTTTATTTTTCAAATTATTATCAATTACTGAGCCAGACCGAAAAGATGAAGTATTGACGGTGACTTTGTAAGACCTGTAAGAGAAATAGGTGTGAGTACCTGAGGAATAAATGCAGATACAGTCATGCTCATCTGTCTGAGGCCGTCAGCATCATAAACATCGATTATCTTTAAATTTCCGTCAAGTGTGTAGATACGGATTGTGCCGTATTCTGTTCTGTAAACTGAACAAAGATACTCAATGCCGTCCTTAGTTGATTTATACTCTTCATACTCGCCTTCATTGATATACTGTGAAAAGTCCATATTCTGATCGAAATCACTCATCATGCTTTTCATTTCGGACATATCACTGCTTGTGAATGAAATACCGTAGGATGAGAAGCTTCCGAGGACCTGATCGAGGCTGTTAATTGCAGTTTCATCAAACAGGATATAACTGTTTGTTGAGTTATTTACAATGTAGGGAGATCCATCAAGATAGATCATGCTCATTTTCATCTGACGGGAATCCATTTCCAGTCTGTAATCCTCACCGGCGCATGTCATTTTTGTGTCTATTGTTTCACCGCTGTGCATCTTCATAACACCGGCAAGATAGAAGTTCTTGCCTTCAAGAGTATCAACAATAGCCTTGATTGAAGAACCGTCGGGTTTTGTAGTTGTTTCGGGAACTGTAGTAGTTTCCGGTGCTGTTGTAGCTTCTGTAGTGGTTTCCGGAATTGTAGTTGTTTCCGGAACTGTTGTAGTTTCGGGCTGAGCAGTTGTTTCTTCCTGAACAGCTGTAACATCTACAGCTTCATTTTCTGCCTCTGTAATGTTTTCGTCCTGTGTCTGAGTTTTATCAGAACAGCCTGCAAATGCAAAAAGCACAGTAACTGCCAAGAACAGACTCATAAGTTTTTTTCCTTTTGAAATAATCATATTTTCACCTCAAGTCAGAATATAACAAATAATTATTAACTTAACATTAATTCTTAATGTTATTTTGTAAGTTCATCTGTCGCAAATCGGAATCTGTTTCCGTTTTTACTGCAATACAAATCAAAGGTTCCTGTTTCACTGCTGAAATTTTTGCTGTAAAAAACTGCATTCTTACGGCATTTACAACTGTTCACATCTGTATCAATCAATTTTGCAGACATTTTACCTGAAACACGGTACAATTCTTTATTCCCTGTAATAAACAACAGTTTATTGTTGCTTGTCACATAGATTTTTTCTGCATTTTCAGAAATCTGCTGTGTCTTTTTACCTTTTATAACAAACAGCTCATGAGCTGAATTTGTATAGTAGATATATCTGTTGTCTTTTGTTGCAACAATTTCTTTAACACCGCTTATAAGCTGTTCGTTCTTATCATTATGGAATCTGCAAAGTCTCCCCGAAGAATCAATATATGCAACACTGCGGTTCCCCGTTACCGTAAAAGTTTTTATATTTTCAGAAACACATGTTTTTTCTGTGTCATTTTTTATATAGTATACAGCATAATTCCCGTCATCATTCAGTACCGAATAAAACAGTTCATACATATCTGCATCTTTACAGATATATGCATTTCCGTATGAATTTGCAACATATTCAGTCTCATCAGATAAAACAGGAACAGCGCATCCCATTACCAATCTGTTACGGCTTCTGCCCTGCTGAGAAATGTATGTATACTGAGAATCAGAGAAAACTATGTTTTTCATATCATCAGAAAACCAGAACTTCCCGTTATTGACATCAGAACACAGTTTACTCATCATTGAACCGTCGGGATTGAGTATGCACAATGAATTATCTGCACCGAGAACGTACAGATATCTGCTGTCATCAGAAACACCGAGAGGGAAAAAATTATCTGCAACAAACACACTTGTTTCTTCTGAATACAGATACAGCTTTTCTGTATCATCCTGATTTTTTGTATAAAGCACAATTTTTCCACCGGGAGAAACAGCAAAGTCTTTCACATTTTCGTCGATCATTTTTCCGTCATCAGTGTAAAGATTTCCTGCTGTTGTAAGATACATTGTTCTTTCTGCACCGAAAGAAGTTACAAAACTGTTTGAACAATCGGCATCAATCTGCTTTACAACAGAACCGCTTACCGAATACAAAGAATAAGAAGAACCTTCAGACATCAGAACTGCACTGTACAGACCTGACTTATTGCTTCTGATTCCCGAAATACTTTTTCCCGGAACAATATTTTTCTGAAGATTTTCATCTGAAAAAACAACTGCAGCATTGAGCTTTTTTGAATAATAAAAAGACTGTTCGCCATCTGAATAAAAAGCATTTGAAAAAATAACCGCCGCAATAACAAGACATACTGCCGTTATAATTATCGTTATATATTTATTATTAATCCTTACAGGATTTTTTCTTTCCATAATATCACCTACTAAAGAGTACCATTAAAAAACATGATGTGTCAAGAAGACTTATTAAAATTTAAGAAAATTTTCTTTTTTTATATAAAATTTACTCTTGATATTTACAAACGGTAAAAAATGATGTATAATCAATATAACTAATTTTCCGTTTGGAGGAATTTATAATGAAAACATTTAAAAAGTCAATCGCATTGCTTCTTACAATGCTTATGATTCTCTCAATTGCTCCCGTTGCAGCATTTGCTGAAACAAACGATTACAAAAAAATCACTGTTACTTTTGATGCAGCAGGCGGTGTATGTGACTTCAATGCAAAAGAATACACTGTAGGCATGGAATTCGGTATTCTCCCCGAATGTGAAGAAAGAGACGGCTACAACTTCATCGGTTGGTACACAGAAGACGGCAAACTCATCGAAGAAACTTCACTTGTTGCATTCTCAGATGATATCACTCTTCACGCTGAATGGGAAGACCTTAACGCTGTATCACTCAATCCGTTTTCTCTTATCGGTTCTTTCTTTGAAACAATCGGTAACATGCTCAAACTGGTTGTTGAATTCCTCAGCAACATGTTCTCAGGCACAGGTAATGATGCTCTTGAGCAGTTAAAATAATCTGCAACAAAAAATACGCACGGTTCTCCCGTGCGATTTTTATTTTTAAGCAAAACGGAGAAAAATTATGAAAACGTTATACATATCAGATCTTGACGGCACTTTGCTCAATGAAAATGCACTGCTGAGTGAATATTCCGAAACACAACTGAACATTCTTATTGACAAAGGTCTGCATTTCAGCGTTGCAACTGCACGTACAAGCGCAACCGTTGCAAAAATGCTGAGCAATGTCAACATTTCAGTGCCGATAGTTCTTATGAACGGTGTTGCTGTTTATGACATGAAATCAAAATCATACATTTCGGCTGAAACTATAAGTCAGAACGGCAAAGCTGTTCTTTTCAGAGCAATAAAAGACCACATAAAATCAGGATTTATTTATTGTATTGACAATAATGAATTATCAACTTACTATGAAAACACCGACTCCCCTAATGCGGTGGCTTTTATAAGGGAAAGAGAAAAGGTTTACGGCAAAAAATTCACAAAAGTAAATTCATTTTCTGATTGTGCCGATTGTAACATTGTCTATTACTCAATCAATGATGAAAAAGAAAAACTTGAAGAAGCCTACAACGTGATTTCTCAGTGTCCCGACCTTCATGCAGAGTTTTACAGAGACATTTACAATACAGATCACTGGTATCTTGAAGTATGTTCCTGCAAAGCGTCAAAAAAGAACGCCGTGATGACTTTAAAAACACTTTTCGGTTTTGACAGAGTAATATCATTCGGAGATAATCTGAACGATATACCGATGTTTGAGGCAAGCGACGAAGCATATGCCGTCGCAAACGCAAAAGACGAAGTAAAACTCAAAGCAAACGGAGTAATTGATTCAAATATCAATAATGGGGTTGTGAAATTTATCTGTAACACATATTTATAGCACAAAAAGTCTCCCGACATGGGAGACTTTTTTATTAAAATTATTATTCAAAGGATAAACTAATACCGTTAACAATATTATCTTCAACCAATAATTTTACTATACATCCTCTAGAATCCTTAAAAACATTTTCACCGACAGATGTAAAACTATAACTCAAAACCTGTTGTGCATTTTCTAATGACAATCCTGTTCTTACCCCAAAAACAAAATAATTGGGATTGTCATTAATTAGAATTTCAGTCAATACAGTGTTCATATCAAAACAGATTTGTACAGAACCATCTTTATTTCCGTATATTGCTCCTGCAACAATAGAATCGTTATATTGCCCAGAAATTATTGCATTTTCATTTAATATTGAAAACACATCTAACACATTGTTCAGTATATTCGGAACAGCAATCCATGAGCTGATTTCATTTGTATTGACAAAATATACAATTTCCTGAAGAGCATCATCATTATCAAATGCACAAAGTCCTGTATAATAATCGGTTTGTTCTGCAAAAAACAAATTCACTTTATTTTCATCAGTCTTTATTCTATAGCCTTTTTCTTTCAAAACAGAACAGACATTATCATATGACATATTTAGTTTTAATCCTAAATAATCTAAATCATAATCATAAAGCTCTATTTCCATAGCAACAATCAATTCAGTGTTCAAATCACATGACACAAATACAGAATCATTACCATAATACAGCCAATTTTCATCATCACATATAAATGATGCATCAAAAAAATTTTCGGCAACACTTACCTGTTTCCCGAGACAATATGCAGGATTATTAATATCTATTATCGGGTTATCTATTATATTTATTACAGAAGAGCTATCTGAATTGTTTGTATTAACATTATTCTCTGCTTTTGATACAGTTGTTATTTCGTTATTTTCAGCTCTTGAAGCTGTTGTACGCTCAGAGCCGTTATTTTTATTAACTTCAGAACTACTACATGATGAAAAACAAATTATTAAAACAACTAATATAATTGAAAAAACCTTTCTCATTTATATCACCTATGAATCTATTGTTTTTATAAACTAAACTAATTGAACAAAAGTATTGAATTCAATCACATAATAAAGACCGGAAGCAAGCTCTGAACAGTCAATCGAAAAATATCCGTTTTTGGTTTTCTCCGGCACTATTGTAATTGCACCGTCTATTTCATAAAACTCAACATCGGCTTTCAATTCTTCTTCTACCCATTCTGTTCCGATATAACCACCAAAAGTAAATGTTTCATTCGGCTCCGCTTCAATATATAAGTGCGAATAATAATAACCTGATGAACGAACATAGTATTCTTTACTGTTTTCCGCCATAAAATCTTCAAGCAACATACCATTGCATTCCTGAATAGGATGTCCCGGACTGGTTAATTCCGAAAATCCATAGGAAGAATATGGAGATAATTGTCCTTGAATGCCTGAAATACCACCTGTGATAATGTTTGGAAAATTAGATACCTTAACATGGCCAGCATCATAATCAATTCCTTTTTCAAAATCATATCCAACAGTATACTTTGCGTCACTGATAACAGGAACGAATCTGACAGAATCATATGCTGTATAAATCGCTATTGTTTTAGAACGGTCTAAAAGTTGTATTATATCATTTTCGTTCATAAATGCCAAACCAAAAAAATCTTCAGAATCTTTTTGACCATATTCATTACAAACCGCATTTATAAAATAAGCATCTGAATTTTTAAGTTCTATCACTTCATCATCCGTATTATTTTTTTCAACTTCTTCATTATAATCATTTTCACCAATATTGTTTGAGTCTTCATTTAAAATGTTATTTTCTATCTGATTTTCATCAAAAGGCTCTTCATAATTCTGCTCATTTCCTGAATCATCATTATAACTATCATCAATTTCATTATAATTATCATTATCATTAACTTCATTATAAGAATCATCGTTTGTCGTATTTCTTTGAGATACAAAAACCGCAACAAGAATGACAGCCAGAACAACTGTAACAGAAACTATTGCAATCAGCAAACCTTTTTTACTGCCGTTTTTTTTCTTCACAGTTTTCGCCGTTTCATTTTCTTGCTTTACCGGAGCTCCACACTTTGAGCAAAACAATACATTATCCGGAATGTTGTTTCCGCATTTTTTACAAATCATAATTATTCCCTCACCTTAATATGCTCAACAATACCATATCATACAGGTATTTATAAATGATATTACAAAAGATAATAAAGAAAAAATCAAAGTTAAATATAATATAATATTATCTTTTTTTTTGTTTTCAACATTAATTATTTCTACAGGCTCTTCTTTTCCCTCTACCTTTGTAATTTCCGTTTTTTGTTCTTCCTCTTTTTTTATCGAAACACCGCAATGCGGACAAAAGATAGATTTATCATTAATTTCTTTTTCGCAACAGGAACAAAAATGTGTTTTTTCAACTTTTGCACCACAGGAAGAACAAAAAAATGATCCGTCTCTTAATTCTTTACCGCAATTTTTACAATCCATAATACACCATTCTTTCTATCTGTTAATACCAATAATCTTCGTAACAATCATCACAGAAATATCCGGTTTCACCCCACATTGTGATTTCATTTCTTGATCCGAAATATTTTTCACCGCAATCATCACAAACATGCACATTGCAAATTATAACAATTAGAATTATAAATGGTATAATGATTGATGCAGCAATTATTATTTTTTTCTTAGTAGTTTTGTTTGCTGTATTAATTTTATTAATACCTTTATCAACGGAATTCTTCAGTTTCTGTATTGACTGACTGTTTTTCAGATCATCTCCGACTGACTTAACAAACTCATTATCCTTAACTTTCTCAGCTATACTTTGCTGTTCATACTTTTTTCCGCATACTGAACAGAAAGCATCATCCTGATTTAAAACAGGTGCATTACAGAACGGACAATTCTTTAATATCATTTTACGTTTCTTTCCACATTTGGGACAAAACATCTGCTTTTCATCTTCAAATAAATATCCACATCCGCCACAAACAGCTTCGTATTCGTCTATTGTTTTTTCCTCAGTTTCGATTTCAATAACTGAACCGCAGACAGAACAGAATTTTGATTCATTTGTTTCTTCATTTCCACAATTTTTACATATCATACAAATTCTCCTATCTTTTGTCATAAAATCTTAGATATTCATATTATATATCTTAATTTTTAAGATGTCAAGAAGAGTAAATCTTAATTTGTAAGATTTTTTATAAAAACACCGAAATACATATTATAATAATTCAGAGAGGTGTTTAATAATGAATTCTAACAATTTTCAAAGAATTAATCTCGGACACATTTTAAAATGCGGAAGAGAAGACAACGACCTTTCTCAAAAAAAAGTTATGGAAATAACAGGAATTAATAACAAAACACTCTCAGGATATGAAAATAATATCTCAGAACCAGATTTCAATACACTTCTGATTCTTTTTAAATTATATAACATATCTGTCGATGAACTTATATCAGATGACAAAACTGAAAAACAATTATCAACAAACAAAATGCTTTACTGCCTCCCGTCAAATGTTCGTGAAGATATAAAACTTCAGATTTCAGCTTTATATAATAAATATTGTGAATGATAACAGCACATTTGTGTTGTTATTTTTTTACAAAAAAAAGCTGCTCCGATTGTTGGAACAGCTTTGATTTTTATTCAGCTTTGCACTTTGCCATGAGTTCATTTACAAGGTTTTTGACTGTCTGAACTGTTTCCTCAACGGGAACCTTTGCGCTGTATGTCTTGTCTCTTGTAACAACTTCGCATACATTTTCTTTAAGGTTTCTGGGGCTGACGATAACTCTTACGGGAACACCGAGGAGGTCAGCGTCAGAGAACATGAAGCCTGCGCTTACCTTACGGTCATCGTAAATAACTTCAAGTCCTGCATCCTGAAGGTCTTCGTACATCTTGTCTGCAGCTGCGTGAGCTTCTTCATCTGCTGACTTCATGCAGCAGAGATGTACCTGCCAGGGAGCAATTGACATGGGCCAGATGGGACCGTATTCGTCGTGATGAGCTTCACATACTGATGCTGCAAGTCTGCCTACGCCGATACCGTAACAACCCATGATGGGTGTGTGGCTTTCGCCCTTTTCGTCAAGGTAAGACATACCCATTGACTCTGTGTATTTTGTACCGAGCTGGAAGATGTTACCTACTTCGATACCTCTTGAAACTGTGATAGCTTTCTGCTTACATGAGGGGCAGATGCCGCCTGTGATAATCTTTGCAAAGTCATGATATTCTGCATTGGGGAAATCTCTGTCCATATCAAGACCTGTGAAGTGATAATCAAGCTCATTTGCACCTGTTACAAGGTTGTTGCAACCCTTTACTGATGCGTCGAAAAGAACAGTGCATTCTGCATTCTGGTTAACAGGACCGATAAAGCCTGCAACAATGCCTGATTCTTCTGTGATTACTGCGGGATGAATATTTTCACCAAGGAAGTTAGTGAGCTTTGTTTCATTGACATCAAGGTCGCCTCTGATGAATACGATAACATATTCGTCTGTCATATTCTTCTGATATACAACAGCTTTAAGGCTCTTCTTGGGGTCTGCCTTAAGGAAATCACATACTTCTTCGATTGTGTGCATATCAGGTGTATGTACCTTTGTAAGCTCTTCTGATACATCGTCACGAAGAGGTTCAATAATGCTCTCTGCAGCTTCCATATTAGCTCTGTAGCCGCATTCGGGACAGATTGCGATTGAATCTTCACCAATTGCTGTAAGAAGCATGTATTCGTGAGAGATGTTGCCGCCCATCATACCGGAGTCTGACTCAACAACGATTGTTTCGGGAATACCTGCTCTTGCAAAGATTCTTTCGTATGCATGATAGCACTTTGCATAGTACTGCTCGAGGTCTTCCTGTGATGTATGGAATGAATAAGCATCCTTCATTGTGAATTCACGTACACGGATAAGACCTGCTCTGGGTCTTGCTTCGTCACGGAACTTTGTCTGAATCTGGTAAATCATAAAGGGATAACGGTTATATGAGTTTGCATATTCACGAACAAGCTGAACAGCAGCTTCTTCGTGTGTCATGCCGAGAACCATGGGTGAACCGTTTCTGTCTTTAAAACGGCAGAGTGAATTGTCAATTGCCTGATATCTGCCTGATTCTTCCCAGAGAGAAGCGGGCATAACAACGGGGGATGGTACTTCCTGACCGTCAATTCTGTCCATTTCTTCACGGATGATGTTTTCAATTTTCTTTGTGATGCGGCGAAGGGGCATATATGAAGAATAAATACCGTTTGAAACAAACTTCATATATCCGCCTCTGACCATTAACGCATGGCTGTCTACCACGCAATCAGAGGGTTTTTCTTTAAATCTTTCGCCTACGAGCTTATCAAGTTTCATACTAATTACCTTCTGTTTTATATTTTAATTCCTTTATTTCTTAACTTCTCACGAAGTACACTTACATCCTGGAATGAGGGTGAAAAAACAATGCCGTCCATACCGCATTTCTTTCCGCCTTCAATATTCTCTTCAACATCATCAATAAAAATACATTCGGACGGGTCGAGAGAGAATGTTTTGAAAAGGATTTCATAAATCTCCTTTTCGGGTTTGAGCACTTTATGTTCGCAGGAAATAATTCTGCCGTCCATAAGAGCTATTGCAGGTTTGTGGGGTGAATACTCATAAAAATCATACCCTGCATTGCTCAGAAGATATGTTTTATAGCCGTTTGCCTTGAGTTCCTGAATAAGATCATACATTTCAGGAAAAGGAGGCATTTCGGTAAGTCCGTAACCCTGTTCGAGATACACTTCCTTAAGCACGGCAAGAACATGTTCCGGCAACTGCGGCGCAACTTCCTCTATAACATCGGCATATGTTCTTACACCTCTGTCACAGTCTCTGTAAACCCCGCTTTTATAGAAGACATCAAGAATCATATCCACATCTTTTTTATCGGGAAGATACTTTGAAAAAGTCTTTTCCGGATAAAACATTATAAGGACATTTCCCATGTCAAAAATAATATTTTTAATCATAATTCACCATTTCACTAAATCAAACGGGCGTGCTGATCTGCCGCCCGGATTGAATCAGATGTTTTCAAGAAATTTCACAATATCTCTGATTGTTTCAAACTTTGCAAGTGCTTCATCGGGAACTTCAACGCTGAATTCATCTTCAATATCCATCACAATGTCAATCATATCGAGACTGTCAAAATTGAGATCCTCAAGATTTGCGTCAAGCGTTACATCAGATTCATCTATTGCGAACTGTTCGCAGATGATTGCTTTTATTTTTTCAAATTCCATAAAAAACTCTCCTTAAACAAAAAATTAAAAGCAATACCATTTATATTATGATATTATTTAATTTTGCCTGTTTTGTCAATACTTTTACGGAACTTTTTGATTATACCGGATTTTTAATAAAAAGCGATGCCCGATAAGACATCGCTTCTTGATAATTTTTTACTTTATTACTTATTTTCTGCTCTTGAACATGTCGAAGATATCTCTTACATCGTCATCGCTTGTGCCGAATTCCTGTTTTACGAAGATATCTGCTTCTGCTGTCTGTTCTGTTTTTACTTCTTCAACTTTCTGAACAGGCTTTACTGTGTTGGGCTGTGAACCAAAACCTGTTGCAACAACAGTAACGATCATTTCGTCATCAAGTGAAGAATCAAGAGCAACACCGAAGATGATGTTTGCATCGGGATCTGCTGTTTCTGAAATAATTGAGCTTGCTGCATCAACTGCATCAAGAGTAATATCTGTTGAAGCAGAAATGTTGATGATGATACCCTTTGAACCTTCAATTGAAGTTTCAAGAAGAGGACTTGTGATAGCCATCTTTGCAGCTTCTTCTGCCTTATCCTTACCTGTTGCACGGCCAACACCCATGTGAGCATGACCAGCATCCTTCATAACTGATGTAACGTCAGCGAAGTCAAGGTTGATAAGTCCGGGAACAGTGATAAGTTCTGCGATACTTCTTACGCCCTGACGAAGAACATCGTCAGCAATTTCGAATGCGTTTGCAAATGTAATTTTTTCGTCAGAAACGAGCTTGAGTCTTTCATTGGGGATTATGATAAGGCTGTCTACATGCTTCTGAAGTTCAGCAATACCTTCTTCAGCCTGAACCATACGACGCTTACCTTCAAAATTGAAGGGCTTTGTTACGATACCTACTGTGAGGATACCCTTATCCTTTGCCATCTGAGCAATTACGGGTGCTGCACCTGTACCTGTGCCGCCGCCCATACCGGCTGTGATAAATACCATATCTGCACCGTTGAGAGAATCATTGATAGCATCCATGCTCTCTTCTGCAGCTTTCATACCAACTTCAGGACGTGCACCTGCACCCTTACCGTCAGTTACCTTTTCACCAATCTGAATTTTATTGGTTGCTTTGGAATACATAAGAACCTGTTTATCAGTGTTGATTGCGATGAATTCAACACCCTGAACGCCGCCCTCTACCATTCTGTTAATAGCATTTCCGCCGCCGCCACCGACGCCGATAACTTTTATCTTGGTTACATCTTCATGTTCGTTTGCAATTTCAAAAGACATTTGACTTCCTCCATATATTATATATTATTAGGATATAAACACAACAATACTTATATATAATAACATGTAAAACAATAAATTTCAATACACAATCTATCATAAATATTGTCAGAATTTATTAAAATATTTTTATTTTTCGCAACAAAATAAACAATTTTTATTATCCGACTGCCTCAGGCACTTCAATTTCCTCTTGGGGAATTTCTTCTTTATTCTCAAATTCATCATTTTCGGGAAGCTGATCGGGAACAGCCTGAGTTTCAATGACATCATCAACGGGCATATATGCAGTGCTGTCTTCCTCATCGTCATCTATGGGAGAATAATCATCACGTACATATGATTTATCAATTTCCGTTACGTCAATTATAATTCTGCCGTCAGGATTGTTCTGCAGTTCTGTATCCATTGTCTTAATACCCATTTCAAGTTTTTTATCAAGATCATTGAGCGTTCCGAGTATCAGTGTCACATTGCCGCCGAATGAGATTCTTACATTGGCAATATTGGAAAGGTCTATTTTCTTTATATTTGTAATACCTGCATTGTCACAAGCTTTTATAAGAGAATCAATTCTTGTTTTAAATACTTCATCTGCAAATTCTGCAGTTTCGCCCGTCTCTGCATTTTTTACAGGTACACCTACAAGTTTTGCGCATCCGTAAGGAACCTTTTCTCTTAAATCAAGAACTTTATAATCGGAGTTCATAACGGTAAAGCCGCCACCTGCATCAACAGCATAAGCAGGAGAAGTATCTGTTACAGTAAGTTTTAGAGTAGAGGGATATTTTCTCTGTACCTTTACATTACCTATATAAGGAAGCAGTTTTTCAATTGTTTCTTTCATTTCTGACTTTGAAACAAGCACAAGACTGTCTCCGGGTTCGGCACCGCAGATTCTTACGATTTCTTCGTCAGAATAATAATTGCTGCCCTGCATTGCTTCACCGTTTTCATTCACCTGACCTGCAATTACTATGTTATCGATTCTGAAAAACACAAATGCAGAAAGAAGATAAAGGACAAGCGCAAGTGCGGCACAAAGCATTGCACCGACTTTGATTCGTCTTTTCAGCATGAGCATTCTTTTTTTCTGCAGCCGTGCTGCTTTTTCAACATTGACTGTATCAGCCATCAGAAACGTTCCTCTCTTCTTTCGTGATATCACATCCGAGTGCGGTCAGTACCCCACTCATATTTTCATAGCCGCGGGAGATATACTTTATATCATCAACTATTGTTGTGCCCTGTGCCGCAAGCCCTGCAAGCACAAGTGATGCACCTCCGCGAAGATCTGATGCAATTACAGAAGCTCCCGTAAGATTCTGTGTACCTTCTATAACCGCCATTCTGCCGTCAACTCTTATTTTTGCACCGAAACGCAGAAGTTCGCTGACATGTTTATAACGGCTTTCAAAAATAGTCTCTATTATAACGCTTGTGCCGTGACACACAGTTGTCATTGCCATTATCTGAGCCTGCATATCTGTGGGAAAACCAGGATACGGCATTGTTCTTATCGTTTTTATATTCCGCAGGCAGACAGGTGCAGTAAGTGTAATTCCGCCTGAAGAAATGGAAATATCACATCCGGCTTCTTCAAAAACCGGAATAACCGGTGCAAGGTGTGCCGGGATAACAGAGGAAAGATGAATCTTTCCGTGTGTCATAGCTGCCGCCGCCATATAGGTTGTTGCAACTATTCTGTCAGGAATAACACGGTACTGAACAGGATGTAATTCCTTTACCCCTTCGATGATGATTGTTCCCTCACCTGTGCCTGAAATTTTGGCTCCGCAACTGTTCAGAAAATCTGCAAGGTCGCTGATTTCAGGTTCTCTTGCAGCATTTGTAATAACTGTAGTTCCCTTTGCTGTGCAGGCAGTCAGAATTATATTTTCCGTTGCACCCACACTGGGGAAAGAAAGTGTTATATTAAAGCCTTCAAGAGGTTTAACTGCCTCAAATTCAATTTTTGCAAACTCTTCACGGATATTAACCCCGAAACGCTGTATTGCATCAAGATGCAGATCTATCGGTCTGAGTCCGATTTCACAGCCTCCCGGTGTTGAAAGACTTGCCTTACCCGTTCTTCCGATTATAGCACCAAGAAATACAACAGATGATCGCATTTCACGCATAAGTTCATCAGGAATGTCATACCTGCTGACATCTGTACTGTCAACACAGACCGTATGCCCTTCCCTCTTCACTTTACAACCCAGATAGCTGAGAATTTTTATCGTTGCATCAACATCTGTAATGTCGGGACAATTCGTGATTACAGTTTCACCTTTTATAAGTACCGTTGCAGCAAGAATCGGCAATACACTGTTCTTTGAACCTTGTATTCTGGTATCACCGTAAAGTCTGTTTCCTCCGTTTATAACATATCTGACCAAATTTTTCCCACCTTTCATACTGTATAGTATGCAGCGGGATATGTCCGTGTTAAATCAGAGAAACAATTATGTCGGCAATTCTCTTCTGTGAATCAATGACTGCAAGTTTTTTTGCATTTTCGCCCATTTCTTCACGAAGCTGTTTATTATCAATAAGTTCATTCAATGTGCTGAGGAGCACTTCATGCGTAAGATCTTTTTCTTCAATAACCTTTGCAGCAGAAGCATTTACAAGAGTCATTGCATTGTGATACTGATGATTTTCTGAAACATTGGGAGAGGGAATCAGTATTGAAGCTCTGCCCACTGCTTCAATTTCAGACAATGTACTCGCACCGCTGCGGCAGATAATAATATCGGCAGCTGCAAGGCACTTGTCCATATCATATATATATTCTCTTACATCTACATTTTTATGTTCTGAAAGTTTTACACCTTTTGCTTCAACAGCTTCAGGCACCCATGAACCGAACTGACCGTAACCGTGAATAAAGTTACATTTGCCGCTGTCAGCAAGTTCTGCAATAATATCTACCATTGCGTTATTTATTGTTTTCGCACCGAGACTGCCACCGAATGAAAAAACAAGGGGCTTGTCGTCAATACCGAGTTCTGCCCTTGCGAAATCCCTGTCTGCACTGAGGATTTCGTTTCTAACGGGAAGACCTGTTACAACTGCTTCATTTTTGCATTCAAGAAGCTTCTTAGCTTCGGGAACCGCAAGCATTACTGCGTCTGCATTTTTTGCAAGCATCTTATTTGTGATACCGGGAAATGCATTCTGCTCATGTATAGCAGTCTTTATACCCATTTTTGCCGCTGTTCTTACAACGGGACCGCTTACATAACCGCCGAAACCGATTACAACATCAGGTCTGAACTTTTTGAGTATTTTTTTTACAGCTCTGCCTGACCACATAAGGCGCCAGAGTGTCTTTATATTTCTGATTATATTTTCAACAGAGATTTTTCTCTGAAATCCGCTTATTGAAATTGTTGCAAAATCAAAACCCGCCTTGGGAACAAGACTTGATTCCATTTTATCTTTTGTGCCGATGAAGAGAATCTCTGCGTCAGGATAATTCTCTCTTATTTCACCTGCAGCAGCAAGTGCAGGATTTATGTGTCCGCCGGTTCCTCCGGCTGCAAATACTATTCTCATAAAAATACCTACTTTTTATTTACTCTGCTCTCTCTGGAAACGGCAAGAACAATACCCATTTCAGAAAGAAGAACAACCAATGATGTACCGCCGTAGCTGAAGAACGGAAGACTGATACCCGTATTAGGAATTGAATCCGATGCAACACCGATATTCAGCATAACCTGCAAACCGACCTGCAGAACAAGTCCCATTGCGAGAAATGCTCCGTACCGCGTTTTTGCATTCAGCCCTATAACAATTCCCCGGTAAACCAGCAACGCGAACAGAATAATAATCAGTGCCGCGCCCACAAAACCGAGTTCTTCACACACAATCGAGAAAATCATATCGTTCTGCGGCTCGGAAACATACATGTATTTCTGCGTCGAATTACCTATACCTCTGCCGAAGAATCCGCCTGAACCGATAGCGTAAAGTGCCTGATTGGTCTGCCATCTTACACCCTGGGGATCATATCCTTTATCAAGCCAACCGACAATTCGTTCAACCATGTATCCTTTAAGAATACCTGATGAAGCATGTTCTTCAATATATTCATCTGCTTCGGATGCAGAAATTTCACCTGCTTCAAGTTTTTCATTTTTTTCCTGAATTGCACTGTAAATGGGAACACAGACAATGAGTGCCGCACAAAGCACTGCAACGATACCTGCAACAAACCATCTTGCACGGACGCCGCCGATGAACATCATAGCAACACCGATGGAGAATATCAGAATACATCCCGAAAGATGATTTTCAAGGAATACGAGTATAGCACTCATACCGAAGAATGCGCAGAACATCCATGTGGGAACCCATGATTCCCTTACTATACCTGCTCCGATTTTTTTATTTACTTTTGCACCGAGTCCTGTTTTTACGGGACGTGTACTGCTCATTTTTTTATTATATTTGCTGTAAAGATATGCACCTGCAACAATTACGGCAAATTTTGCAAGTTCAGAGGGCTGGAATGTTGTGAATCCGAGGTTGATCCATCGGTAAAATCCTGCTCTGTACTGAGGCAGAACAAAAACAATCAGCAAAAGAAACGTTGAACCGAGACATATAAGGAATGTAAGCTTTTTCCACAATTCAGTTTTGATTCCGGAGAAAAACAACATTGCAACAACACCTATTACAGCAAAAAAAGCCTGTTTGCCGATAAAATATGTTGATTTTCCGTACATTGTGAGCGCATAAGGATAACTTGCAGAGAACATCATAACAAGTCCTATACAAAGCAACACAAGAACAATAACAAGAAACCATATATCAATCCCGCCGTAGTTTGTGAATCTGCGTATCAGATCTTTGGCAGAAAAACTGTTATTTCCGGCTTTTTTATCCACACTGTTTACCTCCGTTTAATTAAATTCAGTTTCTTCTTTTTATTTTCCGAAATAAACAAGAAGAACAGCAATAAGTGAACCGATTACATTCACCGCTGTAAATACATAAACTATTTTTTTCTCTTTCCATCCGCATTTTTCAAAATGATGATGAATGGGAGCCATTTTAAAAATTCGTTTTCCGTGTGTTATTCTGAAATACGCAATCTGTATAACATCTGATGCGAATTCCGCAACATACACGATACCTGAAAGAAGAATCAGCCACGGCATATCAAGACAATATGCAACAGCAACCACAAGTCCGCCGAGGAACATTGAACCTGTATCACCCATCATAACTTTTGCAGGGTTCCAGTTCCATATAAGATATCCTATAAGGCTTCCGAGAAGAGCCGCACAAAGCAGACTTACTCCGAAAACACCTCTGAGAATTGCAACAGCTATTCCCGCAACAGAAAATACAGCCGTAACAGATGCGCAAAGTCCGTCAATTCCGTCAGTGAAATTCACGGCATTAACGGTACAGTACATAACTATTGCACCGAGAATCCAGAAAAACCAGCCGAGTTCAACATTTCCGAAAAACGGAATAAATACATATGTCGCACCAGCAAGATGAAGCGAAAACAGATATCCGCCCATAACAAGAATCTGTGCTGTTGTTTTCTGCGCAATTGTAAGTCCGAGATTTCTTTTTTTTACTACTTTGATATAATCGTCAACAAAACCTATAAGTGCATATGAAAATGCCATTACAATACCGCTGTACAATTTTGTCTTTACCGAATCAGGAACAACACTTTCTCCTGCAACGATATCTCCGCCTCTGATTTTATCGGTAACAATAACAACCGTCATTGCAACAATAAAACCCGCCATAAACAAAATTCCGCCCATTGTGGGAGTACCCTGTTTACTTTTATGCCACGAAGGACCTATATCAAGAATTATCTGTCCGAATTTAAGTTTATGAAGCCAAGGAATAACGATGTATCCGAGCAGAAATGCAATAAAAAAACCTGTAACAACGGCTGCAATAACGGCTGCCCATACTGTCATATTCCCTCTCTCCTTTCACTGCAGAACAAACTTATAACTTTTCATATATAACATGTATGATATTTTCCAGTTTCATTCCTCTGCTTGCCTTGAAAAGAACCGCATCGCCTTCTTTTATAAAACTGCTGAGTTTTTCTGCAAGTTCTTTTTCGTCAGTATAATGATAAACTTCACCCATTGAGCCGTTCTTTGCCTCTTCGGCAGTAAAGGCTGAATCTTTTCCGTAAGCAAACAGAACATCAGCTTTCTTTTCGGCAACATATTTACCGCAGTCTCTGTGAGCAGTTTCTGCGTAATCACCGAGTTCAAGCATATCACCGAGAACTGCAATATGACGTTTTGCCGTTACTGTAAGAAGTGTATTCACACCTGCTTTTACAGAATCGGGACTTGCATTGTAACAATCCTCAATAAATACAATTCCCTGTTTTTCAACAATTTTCTGTCTCATACCTGCGGGAACATATTTACTTACAGCTTCTGCAGCTTTTTCGGGAGAAATACCGAGTTTTACACCCACTGCAAATGCTGACAATGCGTCATAAACATTATGAATACCTGCAACGGGAATAAAACAGCTGTATTTTTTATTATCATAAAGAATATTACAATTTGTACCCTGTTCATTCATGTCAAGATCTACAGCTCTGACATGGCATTTTTCGTTTTCTATACCGAAAAATACAATATCATAATCGGGATTTTCAACCTGAGACAGCAAATCATTATCACCGTTTATTACAAGAGGTGAACCTTTCTGCATACCCTCAAGAATTTCAAGTTTAGCCGAGAGAATGTTTTCTCTTGAACCGAGATTTTCAATATGAGAAACACCGATATTTGTAATAATTGCAGCAACAGGTCTTGAAACGGCAGTAAGAGTTGAAATTTCACCCTTGTGATTCATACCCATTTCAATAACAGCAGCCTGAGTATCCTCTTCAATATTAAAAATTGTAAGAGGCATACCGATGTCATTATTAAGGTTGCCCTGAGTTTTGACAGTGTTGTATTCACTTGCCATAACAAGTGCTGTCATCTCTTTTGTTGTTGTTTTACCCACACTTCCGGTAAGACCGACAACGGGAATATCAAAAAGACCTCTGTAATATGAAGCAAGCGCAAGAAGTGCTTTTTTTGTGTCATCAACATAAATAACGGGGAGGGCTGTTTCACATTCTTTTCTGCATAAAACAGCTGCTGCACCGTCTGCCTCGGCATTCTTTATAAAATCGTGTCCGTCAAACTTTTCACCCTCAAGTGCAAGGAACAATCCGCCTTTAAGAGGTTTTCTTGAGTCGGTATATACACCGGTAAAAACACCGTCACCTGTAAGAGTGCCGTTTACTGCTTTTGCAGCTTCAATCAAACTAAGAGTCTTCAAATTAATCTTCCTTTACAGAGCCGTCAAGAATTCCCCTGACGATTTCTCTTTCATCATAATGTATCTTTTCAGTTCCGAAAATCTGATATGTCTCATGGCCTTTTCCTGCAAGAAGCACGATATCATCTTTCTGTGCTTCATTCATTGCTGCGGCTATACCGTGAGTTCTGTCAACTTTTACAATCTTCTTGACTTTTGAACCTTTGATTCCTGCAAGAATATCTTCAATAATTGCTTCCGGCTCTTCTGTTCTGGGGTTATCTGAAGTTACAACGATAACATCTGAAAGCTTTGCTGCAATTTCACCCATTATGGGACGTTTTGTTTTATCTCTGTCGCCGCCGCAACCGAAAACAGTTATGATTCTTGCTTTTGCTATTTTTCTGAGAGATGAAATAATATTTTCAAGTCCGTCAGGAGAATGAGCGTAGTCTATTATAACGGTATAATCAGTATCTGTGGGTACAACTTCGATTCTGCCCTTTACACCTTCGCTCAGTGACAGCGCATACAGAACCTTACTGAAATCAAATCCCATTTCAATAAGTGTCACGGCAGCAGCCATTGAATTATAAACAGTGAATTCACCGGGAATACCGACTTTTACACGTTCAACATAACCCATTGTAACAAGTTCATATTCAATACCGTCATTTTTATATCTTATATATTTTGCTGTATAATCTGATTCATCCTGTTCAACTGAATAAGTCACCATTCTGCCGTCGGAATTTCTCATCATAGACATTGAATACTCATCATCAAGATTAAGAATACACACATCAGACTGTGTAAAAAGCATTGATTTAGCCTGTGCATAATTTTCAAATGAACCGTGATAATCGAGGTGATCCTGAGTAAGATTTGTGAACACACCTGCTGAAAAATGAAGTCCGGCAACTCTGTACTGAGCAAGTGCCTGAGAAGAAACTTCCATTACGCAGTATTCACAACCTGCATTCACCATTTCATTGAAAAGTGAATGGAGTTCGAAACTTTCGGGAGTTGTAAGTGACGCTGCATATTCCTTTTCACCGATTATATTTTTTACGGTTCCGATAAGACCTGATTTTTTACCCATTTTGTCGAGCATGTTCTTAATCAGGAATGCAGTTGTAGTTTTTCCGTTTGTTCCGGTTATACCGATAAGTTTTATCTTGGAAGCAGGATTTCCGAAGAAGTTGGAACACATAAGAGACATTGCTTCTCTTGTGTTTTCAACAACAATCTGATTAGGCAGACCGAGATCATGATCACAAACAACGCAGACCGCACCCTTTTCAAGCATTTCTGCCGCAACGCTGTGACCGTCAAAACGGTTTCCCTTGATGCAGACAAAAACTGCACCCTTTTCTACTTTGCAAGAATTATCAGTAATAAAACTGACTTCTGTATCATCATAAATATCGTATGTTCTTATTCCCTTAAGAATTTCGGATATTTTCATAACAAACCCTCCGTTAATCCGAAACGCCAACTGTTGTTTTAAATGAAACGTTTATAATTTCACCCATATTAACACTTTCGCCGGCTTCGATACTTTGCTTGTATGCGTATACAGTTCCGCTGCTGAGCGAGCTTCCTGAAATTTTGATGTTAAGACCGCTGTTGAGCGCCACTCTGTTTGCTTCGCTTACGGTAAGTCCTGTAAAATCAGGAACTTTTACCTGTTCTGATGTGTTATCTGTTTCAGTGTAAAGAACAATCATGCCGTCCTTGGGCAAGCCTCTGCCCGCTTCGGGGTACTGAGAAACAACAGTATCACCTGAGCCGATAATCTTGACTGAAAGTTCCTTACCTGCAACTTCTGCCTTTGCCGCAGCAACACTTTTACCTGTAAGATGAGGAGCTGTTTCAACGAGAAGAGCCATTTCTTCATCTGTATATGAATGCTCAGTTCCCATATATGTAAGCACCTGTTCGAGAACATCACCTGCAAGAGGTGCGGCAACAGCACCGCCGCCATGATCCCCCTGGGGTTCGTCAACAATAATTATTACCGCAACTTCGGGATCATATGCAGGTGCAAATCCGCAGAACGAAGCAATATATGCAGCTTTATCACTGTCTTTATTCTGAACAAGTTTTTCAGATGTTCCTGTTTTACCTGCAACGTGGTAACCTGCAACGTATGCATTCTTACCTGTACCCTTGGTTACAACCTTTTCCATGTTTTCACAGATAATCTTAGATGTTGATTCGGAAATTACCTGACGTCTTACAACAGGCTGTGCCTCTCTGATTGTATTACCCTCTTCATCAAGTTCTTTGCTTATGAGATAGGGTGTCATAAGTTTACCGCCGTTTGCAACAGCTGAAATTGCAGTTATCATCTGAAGCGGTGAAACCTGGAATGTCTGACCGAATGAATATGATGCAAGGTCAGATTTTGAGAAATTTTCGCGTGCCATGTAAAGAACGCCTTTTGTGGGGGTAAGGTCACCGGCTGTATCAATACCTGTTTTTTCAGTAAAGCCGAATGCTTCAAAATAATCATAAAGTCTGTCTGTGCCCAATTCACTTGCAAGAGTAACAGCGAAGGGGTTACAAGAATTTATAAGAAGATCGCTGAATGTTTCACTTCCGTGGCCTTCTGTTTTCCAGCAATGAATGTTTCTTGTTGCAAAATCAATAACACCGCTGCAGTAATATGTTGTATTCAGGTCTGCAACACCTTCTTCTATTGCCGCAGCCGCTGTAATTACCTTAAAAACAGAACCGGGTTCATAAGTGCTTACAATTGCACGGTTACTCCACTGCACATTCTGATAAAAAGATTTCTGTCTTTTCTCTGACTGAGCTGAACTTTCAGAAGTATCTTCAGGAGCTGATGCAGCTTCTGCATACTCAAGCGCAAGGTTTTCATTTTTGATTGTAAAGGGATCATTCAGATCATAGTCAGGCATTGAAACCATGCCGAGAATAGCACCTGTATCAACATCCATAACAATACCGTAAATATTTTCCGCTTTTGTGTCTTCAAGAGCCTGAGAAAGCACATCTTCAAGAATATACTGAACGTAAATATCAAGAGTCAGAACGACGCTTGTGCCTTCCTGAGCCTCGTAAATTGTTTCATACTGATTCGGCATAAGAGAACCGTTACCGTTAAGAGCTGTAATAGTTCTGCCTGAAACACCCTTGAGAGTATCGTTGTAAAAATACTCAATTCCGGCAAGACCGTCTCCGTCACTGCCTGTAAAACCGATAACTGTTGAAGCAAGTGATGAATAAGGATAATATCTCTTTACATCAGGATCAATACCGATAATTTCACTCAGATTGATATCCTTTTCTTCGTATTTATCGATAAATTCCTTAACTTTATCTCGCATATCCTTTTCAACTTCGCCTTTTACAAGCTGATAGGAATAATTTTTTTCGGTATAACCGCGGATTTTTTCAGGATCCATTTCAAGAATCTCGGAAAGACCGCTGATTATTATTTCTCTGACTTCCTGTCTTTTTTCCTCATCAATCTTGTTGATTTTTGAAGGATTCATATATACACGCCAGACAGATGCACTCTGGGCAAGAATATTCATATTTGCGTCATAAATTGTTCCGCGGGCTGCCTTGATTTCTTTATCTCCCAGCTGCTGACTCTCTGCTTTTGCGGTGTATTCATCACCTTTTACAAACTGAATGTATGCAATTCTGAATATGATCATTGCAGCTACAATACATACCACAAGAAAAGCTGCAAAACCACGTTTATTACTGTTTACGGTTGCTTTCATAATCTTTCTCCTTTCAGAAAGACTGATGTTTTTACATCATAAAAAATACCTCGGATTGCCATAAAAAGGGCGAAAGATATTTCGCCCTTTTTATGTGGTCTAACCAATCCGTCAGCAGCCTGCTGCTGATTTATGTTAAACAATCCCTGAATCATATTTATTTAAATATCAGAAAATATATTCCCTGAGTTTCTCAATTTTACCTGTCAATGAGTTATTATTATAAGATTTTCCTCCGGATACAACTACATGATTATCCTCACCGGAATTAAAGTATGTAATTCTGTAATCTTCAAGTTTTACCATTCCGAGCTGCTGTTCGGCATAATCTTCAACCTTATCGATTGAAACCATACCTTCAAGTGCTGACTCAAGACGAATGTTTTCACTCTTTGCAATTGTGATTTCATTCTGAACAGCATTAATTTTTGTTGCTGTTTCGTCCATTTTTACATTAAGGAACATAGCAATGCTGATTAATGAAAAAACTACAAACACAATCGAAATAACTTTTGCAGAACTCAGGAATGAAGCATATGTTGCTTTTTTCTGTGCTGCTGTGACTTTGTTTGTCTGAACCTTTTTCTTTTTCTTCTGGGTTTTTACTTCAGGTTCATATACAGGATCCAGTTTGGGCGCAGAAGTGCCGTAATCATATGAATCAAACAATGAAAATTTGTAGGCATTCTGTGACTGCGCCACGTAAGATCTCTCCTTATAATTTTATTACTGCACGAAGTCTTGCACTGTGACTTCTGAAATTCTCTTCTACCTCTTCATCTGAGGGAGCGATTGATTTAAAAGGTAATTTACCTTTCGGTTTATTCCCGCATATACAAACAGGGAAATCAGGCGGACATGTACAGCCTTTGCAGAATTCATTGAAAGTGTTTTTTACTATTTTATCTTCCAACGAATGGAATGTGATTATCGCAAGCACTCCGCCGGGGGTAAGACACTCAAACATATCCCTGAGTGCACCCGGAAGCATTTCAAGTTCACGGTTTACATAAATTCTGAGTGCCTGAAATGTACGTCTTGCAGGATGTCCGTCTCTTTTTGCCTTTGCAGGCATTGAAGCTGAAATTATATCACAAAGTTCAAATGTTGTTTCTATAGGTTTTTCTGCACGTTTTTTTACAATGTTTTTTGCAATGCTTCTTGAAAACTTTTCTTCACCGTAAGAAAAGAAAATTTCACTCAGTTCTCTTTCTGAAAGAGTGTTTACAGCATCGTATGCCGAAAAGCCGGATTTACTCATTCGCATATCAAGCGGTGCATCTTTGTGAAAAGAAAAACCTCTCTCTGCCGTGTCAAGCTGATACGAGCTTACGCCAAGGTCAGCGAGGATTCCGTCAACACCGTCAATATCTCTTGATTGAAGAATGTTTTTTATATTATCAAAAACATCATTCACGATAGTTACGTTTTTGTTATTCTCAAACTTTTTTGTCAGGACTGCCACGGCGTCGGGGTCCCGGTCAATAGCAATCAATCGACCTTCTGAGCCAAGGCTCTCTAATATTCTGGAGGAATGCCCCCCTCCGCCGGCAGTCGCGTCGACATATATCCCATCATGACTGACAGACAGTGCATCGACTGCTTCCTGAAGCAGAACCGATTTATGGACAAATTCCATAGTGCACCGCCTCTCATCAATAAAATTTATCAGAAGTAAATACCCTCTGCAAGGTCATCGTCATTTTCGTCTGTCTCAATAAGCTTCCATGCTTCTGCATCCCAGATTTCAACACAGTTACCCATACCGACAATTACAACATCTTTAACAAGTGACGCATGAGCAAGAAAATCTGCACCGATTGTAATTCTGCCCTGCTTGTCCATCTTACAAGAAGCAACACGACTGAAGAACTGACGTTTCTTTTTTCTGAGCACTGCTGAATTTGTTTCTTCATTTATCTTTTCAGCAAGCTGAGTCCAACGTTCTTCATTATAAAGACAAACACAATTTTCAGGAGCTCTGTAGATATAAAAGGTTTCACCGAGGTCATCACGGAATTCGCTGGGTATGAAAACTCTGTTTTTAGGGTCAAGACTATGATTGAATACACCAGTAAAATTCATGACGCTCCTCCTTTCTTTACTCCACTTTACTCCATTTTGGTGAAATTATTGTGAAATTCCACTCCACGATACACATATTATATAGTGAAACAGAGAAAAAATCAAGTGTTTTGGACGATTTTTTTACTCTTTTTTTAACTTTTTATTTTTCTTTTTAGGCATTAAAATGACGAAAAATAGCCATTTTGGCGCACTTTTGTTCCCTCAACACAAACAGATGTACAGAACACTTGTACACCCACAATATATAGTAATTAAACAATTAAATCATGCGTTTTTTGTGACTGATTGCGATTGATTTTTATTTTTCACTGTGTTACAATCGGTCTGTAAATCTCACAAAAAGGAGAGAAAATCATGAAGAATATAAAAAATGCACAGTGGATCAAAAGTGCAAAAGTTATTGAAGATGCATCAGCCGAATTTCTGAAAGAATTCAGCATTAAAAAAACCGTTAAATCAGCAAAACTTGAGGCTACAGCTTACGGTGTTTATAATGTATGGCTCAACGGAAAAAAAGTCGGTGATTATATTTTCGCACCCGGATGGACAGCATACCAGAGACGTCTTCAGGTGGAAACATATGATGTAACTTCCCTTTTAAATAATAATAATACAATTATAATAGGCGTAGGTCCCGGTTGGAAAGGTCTGACATATTTCAACGCTTCCAAGCTTCAGACAAAATTCCTCGGCACTGCAGAAACAGCTGTTATTGCCTCCCTTGAAATTGAATACGAAGACGGCACAACAGAAATCATCAACACTGATGACAGCTGGATAAGCCGCAAAGGCAAAACAGTTTATTCACATCTTTACAACGGCTACACTTACGATGCAGCTTATGTTGACGAAAAGCCGGTGCCTGCTGTTGAAATTCCAATGAACAACGACAACCTCATTGACCGTGACGGTGAAATGATAACAGAACAGGAACATCTGCCCGTTAAAGAAATCATCATCACTCCCAAGGGTGAAACAGTGCTCGACTTCGGTCAGAACATGACAGGTTATGTCCAGTTCAGAATCAAGGGTAACAAGGGTGAAAAGGCAACAATTTACCACGCAGAAGTTCTTGATGCTGACGGTAATTTCTACCGTGATAACTACAGAAGCGCAAAGGCAGAGGCAACTTTCATCTGCGACGGTGAAGAACACATCTGCAAGCCCGACTACAACTTCTTCGGATTCCGATATGTAAAGCTTGAAAATTTCAGCGACGAAATCAAAAAAGAAAACTTCACAGCAATTGTTGTTCACTCACAGATGAAGAGAACAGGTTATTTTGAATGTTCAGATTCAAGAATTAATCAGCTTTTCAGCAATATCATCTGGGGTCAGAAAGGTAACTTCCTTGATGTACCCACAGACTGTCCGCAGCGTGACGAAAGACTCGGCTGGACAGGTGATGCACAGGTATTTGTAAAAACAGCATCTTACAACTATGATGTTGAAAAATTCTTCACAAAATGGCTTGCTGACCTTCGTGCAGATCAGACACCCTGGGGCGCAGTACCTCATGTTATCCCCAATGTTTTCGGTGCAGATGACGAATGCTCTGCTGCATGGGCAGACGCAGCAACAATCTGTCCCTGGCAGATGTATCTGACATACGGTAACAAAGAAATAATCAGAGACTCTCTCAAGTCAATGGCTGATTATCTTGAATATATCGACTACCACACATGGGATGACATCTGGGCAAGAGGTCACCATTTCGGTGACTGGCTCAACCTTGACGGTTCAAGCCCCGAAGACTGCAGCAACGGTACAGACAAAGACCTTATTGCAACAGCATATTTCATTTATTCAAGCGAAATTTATATGAAGGCTTGTGCTCTCTGCGGTGAAGATGCAGGAAAATATCCTGAAATGAGAGAAAAAGCTATCAACGCTTTCAGAAGCAAGTATATGAAAGACGGCAGAATTGCCGACAAATACGCAACACAGACAGCTTGTGTAGTTGCCTGCCACTTCGGAATCAGCGATAATATCCCCGAAACAGCAAAACAGCTCAACGAGCTTGTTACTGAATGCGGTCACCTTAAGACAGGTTTCGTAGGCACACCTTATCTCCTTCACGCTCTTTCAGATAACGGCTACACAAAGACTGCTTACGACCTTCTTCTCCGTGAAGAATATCCCGGTTGGCTCTTCTCTGTCAAAATGGGTGCTACAACAATCTGGGAACATTGGGACAGCATGCGCGAAGACGGCACAATGTGGAGCACTTCAATGAACTCATTCAACCACTATGCATACGGTTCTGTTGCTGACTGGCTTTACGGTGATGCAGCAGGTATCAAGATTGATGAAAAGAACCCCGCTTTCTCACACATCATCTTTTCTCCCCTTACAGATGACAGACTCGATTTCGTCAAAGCATCAATCGAATCAAGATTCGGCGCTGTCAGGTCAGAATGGAAGAGAGAAAACGGCAAGGTTTCTTATTTCTTCACAGTTCCCGAAAACTGTACAGCAACAATTATTCTCGACGGCAAAGAGACAGAAGTCACAGCCGGTGAATATCAGTTCTGATAAAAACTTAAAAAAATTACACCACTTCAGTTTTACCTGAAGTGGTGTTTTTTGCATTACGAATTATTAATTACTTGAAGTATTCAACAGCTGAAGCAAACATGCCGATATTGAAATCACCGTCAACGTTCTTGTAAAGACCGTGACCGATTCTTTCTGAATGGCCCATCTTACCGAATACTCTGCCGTCGGGTGAAGTGATACCTTCGATAGCGCATACGGAGTTATTGGGATTGAAGTGAATATCAGCTGTGGGGTTGCCTGCAAGGTCAACGTACTGTGTAGCAATCTGACCGTTTGCAGCAAGCTCCTTAACAAGTTCGTCTGAGCAGAGGAATCTGCCTTCGCCGTGTGAAATGGGCACTGTGTAAACATCACCGACATTTGTGTTCATAAGCCAGGGTGACTTGTTTGATGCAATTCTTGTTCTTACAAGTCTTGACTGATGTCTGCCGATTGTGTTGTAAGTAAGTGTGGGACAGTTTTCATCAGTATCGATAATCTCACCGTAAGGCACAAGACCGAGCTTGATAAGAGCCTGGAAACCGTTACAGATACCTGCCATAAGACCGTCACGGTTCTTGAGAAGCTCGTGAACCTGTTCTTTTACAGCGCCGTTACGGAAGAATGCTGTGATGAACTTACCTGAACCGTCGGGTTCGTCACCACCGGAGAAACCGCCGGGAACAAAGATGATCTGTGACTGCTTGACCTTTTCTGCGAATGCTTCAACAGATTCTGCAATTGCCTTTGCTGAAAGGTTCTTGATAACGAAGATTTCGGGATCTGCACCGGCTGTCATAAGAGCCTTTGCTGTGTCGAATTCACAGTTTGTGCCGGGGAATACGGGAATAAGAACCTTGGGCTTTGCAACCTTGATTGCGGGAGCA
>JAZOUN010000121.1:0-4135 GCA_045658165.1 Acutalibacteraceae bacterium | reverse complement strand
GGAACCCATGTTGTTGTTTCAGGGATCCATGTTGTTGTTTCGGGAGGTATGATTGTCGTTGATTCTCCGGGAGTTATTTCCGGCATATCCGAAGCTTTTGCGTTATAATGAATTGTTACGGAATCAAGCTTATGATTACCGTAGTCAATCGCAATTTTTTCCCACTCTTCTTCACTGCCGCCGTAATAGATGTCCGTGACACCGCATGCAATAAATGCAAATCTGCCTATATATTTTACAGTATCGGGTATAAACACATTTTTGATATATATGGCACTGCTGAGATTTCCATTTGCAATATATGTGCTGTTATCCGCAAACACCGCATTTCCCCTCAGCATTTCACAAGATATATCATGATCATTAATTTCGTTGTCCAGATGATTCATGCCGTCATAATTATATGTTACTTTTTTGTTTCCGTTTGAATCGGTAAGTTCTGTTGTTATGATGGTTTCAACTTCGGGAACAAATACATCTTTAAGTTTCAGTGATCCGAAAATTATGTTTTTACCGAGAATCACTGAATCTGAAGGTAATGTAAAACTTTTCAGGTTCTTATTATTGTAAAATGCTCTGTCGCCAATATATGTGACGCTGTCAGGGATTGTTATTTCCGTCAATCCGTGACAGTGTGCAAAAGCGTCATTGCCTATATATGTCACACTGTCTGGGATTGTTATGTTTTTCAAATTTGTACAATTTGAAAAAGACATATTGCCTATATGTGTCACGCTGTCCGGGATGGTAAGTTCAATCAGATTGCTTGAACTGTAAAATGCATTATCATCTAAAGTTGTTAAACTGTCAGGAAGAGTAACTTTCTTGAGATTATTGCAATTATAAAAAGCAGCCTTTTCTATATGGTTTACACCGTCAGGTACAGTATAAGATGCTCTCTGATTTGTATTCGGATATTTAATCAGAACGGTCTTATCTTTGTTGAACAATACACCGTTTTCGTCACTTGAAAAATATTCGTTGTTTTCGTCAACAACTATAGCAGAAGTGCTGCAATTCTCGAATGCGCTATCACCTATGTACTCTACATTTGCAGGAATTCTTATTATATTTATAGTTTGCCAATTGTTAAAAGCAAAAGCCTCATCTCCTATAGCCTTCAGACTGTCAGGGAATGTGACAGATTCCAGATTATAATTTTTAACTGCATTATTTGCAATGGTAACAGTACCGTTTTTTATGTTGCAGGATGTGGTTTCACTTGATACTTCAATCAGATGATTGTCTATATATAGCAATCCGTTTGACCAGTTTGATTTGTTGTTGTAATAAGCTGTGTTCGAAAATGCGTTACCACCGATACAAGTAACGCTGTCGGGGATTGTTATATCTGTCAGATTTCTGCAATTTTCAAATGCGCCGGAGGCAATAGCAACTGTTCCTTCTCTGACATTGCAGGATTTAATATCGTCTTTTGCATAAATCAGATTTTGTCCTATATATAAAACTCCATCTGTCCAATTATCTTCATTATTATAATATGCTGTATTGTAAAAAGATCTGTTGTTGCCAACTTTGAAACTGCCCGGAATATTTATTTGTGTAAGTCTTGAACATCCATAAAAAGCATATGTTCCGAAGTTTGTTATGCTTTCAGGAATTGTAACAGTTGATAATTTAGTACAATAATAAAATGCGTATTCCGAAATGTTGCTTATTCCTTCCGGAAGATTTATGGCAGCAAGATTTGTACAATTTGAAAAAGCTGAACTTCCGATGTCGGTTACACTGCTTGGAAGATTTATTTTGGTTATGTTACGACAATTTTCGAATGCATTGTTCAGAATTGTTGTTACACCTTCTGGTATTGTTACCGAGCTAAGATATTCGGATTCTGCGAATGCATCCTGTCCGATTATTGTAACACCCTCCGGGATAGTATAAAAATCTGCGATTCTTCCAACAGGGTAATGAAGAAGAACTGTTTTATTTTTATTGAATAAAACACCGTACTGATCAACAGAATATTTACTGTTGTTTTCATTAATTGTAAATTTACGAATGTTTGAACAATCTTTGAATGCACCATTGCTGATATATTCTGTACCTTGGGGAATAGCAAATGATGAAAGTGTAGAACAGTTGTTAAATGCATAGGCACCGATGCTGATAAGTCCTTCCGGAAGCAGTATTTCGGTAAGAGATGTGCAATCACTGAAAGCATAGTTTCCGATTGTTTCAACACTTGAAGGAATTGTTAGATTTTCAAGATTAGAACAATTTGAAAATGTGCTGTTGTTTATGCTTTTTAATCCTTCGGGGAGTGTTATTTCAGAAAGATTTTTACATGAGGCAAATGCCTCTTGACCGATATAAGAAACATTTTCGGGAATTGAAATTTCAGTGAGTGCTGAGCAACCATAAAAAGCTGCATTGCCGATATATACAATACTATCAGGAATTGTGATATTTTTAAGTGAAGTGCAATATCTGAATAAGTTGTTGCTGAGATATTCTACACCGTCAGGAATTGTTATATCAGTCAGGTTGAAACATCCATCAAACGCACCTGCACCGATATACTTCACGCTGTCAGGAAGAATTATTTCCGTAAGGTTATCGCAACCAGCAAATGCATAATCACCGATATATTCCACGCCATCGGGAATTGTTATACTTGTAAGATTATCACAACTGGAAAAAGCTCTATGTCCGATGCTGAATGTACCTTCTTTTATTTCACATGATGTAACATTTTCCTTTACATCAATCAGACTATTTCCTGCATAAAGTATTCCATATGTCCAGTTTTCAGAATTATTATAATACGCAGTATCTGTAAATACAGCACCATTTCCGACAAGCAAACCATCACCGATTTTAATGCTTGTCAGACCAGTACAGTCATAAAATGCCTGACCTCCAATTATTACATCACCGTCGCCGATATCAATGCTTTCAAGGGCGGAACAACTATGAAATGCCTGACCTTCAATTATTATATCACCGTCACCGATCTCAATGCTTTCAAGAGCGGGACAACTATGAAATGCCTGACTTCCAATTATTAAATCACCGTCGCCGATTGTAAGGCTTGTAATTCCTTTACGACTATGGAATCCACCTCTTATTGCCACCACAGGATACCCTTCAATAGTATCCGGAATAACAATATCTCCGCTTATTTCATAATCACTATTGGTGATTGTCACCTTGCCGTCCTTGATCTCATACTCAAGATATTTTACAATATCATTCTCAGCAAAAGACAATAGACCTGTTGATGAAAATAGTGAAATGATTATTGCAAATGAAAGAATCACTGAAGTAATTAAATTGATTGTTCTTTTCATTGTTGCAACCTCCTAAAAAATATATATACTTTATTCAATTAAACCAAAAATATTGTTGTTTGTCAAGCAATTATGTTATATGTTTACATAATATTGATATTTCATAATAAAAAACAGCTCCCACAAAAAATGTGAGAGCTGAAATTTTTGTGATAAAGAAATTATCTCTTTGAGAACTGGGGTGCACGACGTGCGCCTTTGAGACCGTATTTCTTTCTTTCCTTCATTCTGGGGTCTCTTGTGTGGAAACCTGCCTTCTTGAGTGCGGGACGAAGGTTTTCGTCGAACTGAAGAAGAGCTCTTGAAAGACCGTGACGGATAGCACCAGCCTGACCTGTAACGCCGCCGCCTGCTACTCTGATAACAACGTCGAACTTCTCTGTTGTGCCTGTGAGAGCGAGAGGCTGACGAACGATGAGCTTAAGAGTTTCAAGACCGAAGTAGTCGTTGATATCTCTGTCGTTGATTGTGATTTTGCCTGTGCCGGGATATACACGAACACGAGCTACTGAACTTTTTCTTCTACCTGTACCGTAGTAGTAATTGCTTTCGTACATTTAAATTTGCCTCCCTTTCTTAGAATTCTCTTGCTACGGGCTGCTGAGCCTGATGCTTGTGCTCTGCACCTGCGTAAACGTGAAGTCTTGTGAATGCCTTTCTGCCAAGTGAGTTAGCAGGAAGCATACCCTTGATAGCCTTTTCAACAACGAAGCAGGGTTTTTCCTTGATAAGTGTTGAGTACTTAACTTCCTTCATGTTGCCGATGTAGCCTGTGTGATGATAATACATTTTCTGATCGAGCTTTTTGCCTGTAAGAACAA
>JAZOUN010000120.1:0-7268 GCA_045658165.1 Acutalibacteraceae bacterium | reverse complement strand
AGATGAACATACTCAATTGTGAGTTCTGCTTCGTCGTCTTCGTCCATTATGCATGATGCGATAACTTCACCGTCTGCAATAATTTCATATTTTACTTTGCAATCGTCGTCATCCTTGATAAATGTCTTGATTTCAACTTTTGCATCGTTGCCTTTTATTTCGGGGGTGACCATAATTCCGGGTGCACCGTAATAATCAAGGTCAAAATGATTTCCGGGAACACCGATTACGCTTACGTCACGGTAAATACCGCCGTAGAATGTGAAGTCGGCATTCTGAGGGTAAACTTTATCATTGGGAGCGTTGTCAACAAGAACAACAAGAAGATTTTCATCTTTTATATCATCAATTTTTGCTCTGAAAGTTGAATAACCGCCATGATGTTCAGTTACTTTCTTTCCGTTCCAGAAAACTTCGCAGGAAGAATTGACACCGTCAAACTGAAGATATTTTTCTTCACCTTCGGGAAGCTCAGCAGCAGTAATAGTTTTTGCAAAAGCACAAGTGCCTCTGAAATAGTCGTTACCGCCGTCCTGACCGTCTTTTCCGTTCCATGTGTAAGGAAGATTGAGTTTTTCCCAGTCAGCGGGGATTGAAGAGGGAGCAGAATTGATTTTTTTAGCAAAAGCCCAATTCTGATTGATAACCTTTATATTTCTCATGTTGACCTCCATTATTATATATATTTTATTTCATTATAATATCTTTTTTCAGATAATGCAATAGACAATAATCAATTGTAAAATTTAAAATTTTGAAAAATCCTATTGTTTTAATGCCGTGGTTTTGATAAACTGAAATCATAATTCCGTAAGGAGGTAATTTTATGAAAAAAATAAGAATAGGTATTTTCGGTGCCGGCAGAGGTACTTCCATTGCAGAAAATCTTGTTCTTTTTGATGAATGCGAAATAGTTGCCCTTTGTGAACGTGATGAAAAAAGAGCAGTTGAATTTCTTAAAGAGCTTAATATAGATATTCCCGTTTTTAAGGATTTTGATGCATTTATTCAGCAGGAGCTTGATGCAGTTGTTCTTGCAAACTTCTTCCATGAACATACTCCTTATGCAATAAAGTGTTTTGAAAAAAATATTCATGTTTTCTCCGAATGTATCAGTAACGGCACAATGGCAGAGGGCGTGGAGCTTCTTCGTGCTTTTGAAAAAAGCAATTCGATTTATATGCTTGCGGAAAATTACCCACAGATGAAGTTCAACCGTGAAATGAAGAGAATCTGCGACGGCGGTACTCTCGGCAAGATTATTTACGCAGAGGGTGAATACAATCACGGTATTTCTCCCGAGGATTACGACTATCTCAAGGGATATGTGTATTTTCCCCATCATTGGAGAAATTTTCTTCCCAGAACATATTATGTTACACATTCACTTGCTCCCATTATGTGTGCAACAGGTGCAACACCCGTAAAAGTAAGCGCTCAGGCAGTTTTTAACCCCATGACGGAATATGCAACAACAAGAGTTGTAGGCGACAGAGTTGCTGTAATCACAACTGTCAACAATGACGGAACAGTTTTTAAATTCACAGGCTGTGCCGCTTTCGGTGCACACAGCAACTCCTACCGTATCTGTGGTGACCACGGTCAGATTGAAAATATCAGAGGTATGGATGAAAAAGTGATGCTTCGTTATAATCACTGGTCAATTCCCGAAGGAATGAAAGAAAATAACCTCTATGAACCCGAATGGAACGACAAGGACGAAGAAAAGATTGAAAACAGCGGTCACGGCGGCGGGGATTTTATTGTATGCAGAATGTTCCTTGAATGCATAAAGGAAAACAGACAGCCGACACATCCTTATGATGTTTATTCTGCAGTAACAATGTCTTCCGTTGCAATTCTCGGACACAGAAGTGTTCTTTCAGGCGGTATGCCCTTTGACATTCCCGATTTAAGCAAGGAAGAATGCAGAAAACAGTACGAAAACGACAGAGAAACTCCTTTCTGGGGGTCAGACGGCAGTGCACCCACAATCCCATGCTGTACAAAGCCCGATTACAGCCCCACAGATGAACAGATTGAAAACTATAGGAAAGTTATAGAAGGATAATCGAACAAAAAAAGCAAAACGGATGCATTCACTGAATGTGTCCGTTATTTTTTAACAGTTATGCAGATATTGAAAAGTGATTTTCGACAATCAAACCAAACATGTTGACTTTGCAGTGTAAAAGGTATAATATGTTGTTATCATAATATCGGAGGTAGTTTGTATGATGAAAACTACAAAAAAAGTCATATCCGTGATTCTTTCACTGGTTATGATAATGTCAATGTTCGCAGGACTTGAGATTTCATCTTTTGCTCAGGAAGATGTACTCAGTTATCTGACATATGAAATCAATAACGGTGAAGTTGCAATTACAAGTTGTAATACATCAATTACCGGTGATGTTGTTATTCCCGATACAATAGAGGGATATCCTGTAACGGCAATCGGTGAATATGCATTTATGAATTGCAATTCGCTTTTAGGTGTATCAATTCCCGACAGTGTAACAACAATAGGTAGATATGCATTCTCCGGCTGCATCGGTCTTACAAGTATAGAAATTCCCGACAGTGTAACAATAATCGGCTATTATGCTTTTAATAATTGCAAAGAACTTACAAGTATAGAAATTCCCGACAGTGTAACAACAATCGGTGATTACGCATTCTATAATTGCGAAAGCCTTGTAAACATAGAAATCCCCGACAGTGTAACAACAATTGGTGAACATGCATTCTCTGATTGCATCGGTCTTACAAGTATAGAAATTCCCGACAGTGTAACAATAATCGGTGAACATGCATTCTCTGATTGCATCGGTCTTACAAGTATAGAAATTCCCGACAGTGTAACAATAATCGGTGAAGACGCATTTTCAGGAACCGGCTATTGCAAGAATGAATCTAACTGGGAAAATGATGTATTGTATATAGGAAATCACTTGATTAAGGCATACGCCTATGTAATAAAGCAGGGTACAACAACAATAGCTGATTATGCATTTGAATATAGTGGAAGTCTTGAAAGTTTAGAAATACCTGACAGTGTAACATCAATCGGTTATCGTGCATTTAATCGTTGCAGCAATCTTGCAAGTATAACAGTTGATGTGAATAATTTGAATTATTCAAGTGATGAATACGGAGTGTTGTTTAATAAAGATAAAACAGAGTTGATTCAGTATCCTGAAGACAATAAACGTACTGAATATTCAATCCCCGACAGCGTAAAAACAATCGGTGATTACGCATTCGAGGATTGTGAAAACCTTACAAGTATAGAAATTCCCGACAGTGTAACAACAATCGGTGAACATGCATTCTCTGATTGCATCGGTCTTACAAGTATAGAAATTCCCGACAGTGTAACAACAATAGGTAGATATGCATTCTCTGATTGCATCGGTCTTACAAGTATAGAAATACCTGACAGTGTAACAATGATCAATCATGATGCATTCTCCGGCTGCATCGGTCTTACAAGCATAGAAATACCTGACAGCGTAAAAGAAATCGGCCATTATGCTTTTAAAAATTGCAAAGAACTTGTAAGTATAGAAATACCTGACAGCGTAAAAACAATCGGTGATTACGCATTCTATAATTGCGAAAGCCTTGTAAACATAGAAATCCCCGACAGTGTAACAATAATCGGTGATCATGCATTCTATAATTGCATCGGTCTTGTAAGTATAGAAATCCCCGACACTGTGACCGAAATCCATATGTCCACCTTTTATAATTGCACCAGCCTTGAAAGTATAGAAATACCGGATAGTGTAACAGAAATCGGTGATCATGCATTCTATAATTGCGAAAGCCTTGTAAGTGTGACAATAGGAAATAGTGTAAGAAGCATTGATTGTGGGGCGTTTAAAAATTGCACCGGTCTTGTAAGTATAGAAATTCCTGACAGCGTAGAAGAAATCCGTTGTCATGCATTCTATAATTGCGAAAACCTTGAAAGTGTAATAATAGGAAAAAGTGTAGAACGTATCGGTGATTCCGCATTCTCTGATTGCAAAAGCCTTACAAGTATAGAAATTCCTGACAGTGTAACAACAATCGGTGATTCCGCATTCTCTGATTGCAAAAGCCTTACAAGTATAGAAATTCCTGACAGTGTAACAACAATTTGTGATTATGCATTCGGATATGTTCTTGATGAGAACAGTAATTATGTACTTATTGACGGTTTTACAATCACAGGCTATGCAGGTTCTGCCGCAGAAACATATGCAAACGAAAACGGTATTGAATTTATCAGCCTTTCCTGTAATCATTCAGATACAGAAATAAGAGATGTTGTTGAAGCTAACTGTACAGAAAACGGATACTCAGGTGATACATACTGTATTATATGCGGTGAACTTGTAAAAGCAGGTACAACTGTTGAAAAAACAGGTCATACTCCCGGTGAATGGGTTGTTGTAACTCCCGCTGCTGCAGGTGTTGCGGGTATTGAACAGCAGAATTGTTCCGTTTGCGGAGCAAAAGTTGATGAAAGGGAAATCCCCGCACTTCCC
The DNA here is from genome assembly GCA_045658165.1 of Acutalibacteraceae bacterium. Classification (GTDB taxonomy): domain Bacteria; phylum Bacillota; class Clostridia; order Oscillospirales; family Acutalibacteraceae; genus UBA1081. Next base: position 2,730 of record JAZOUN010000120.1, on the reverse strand, counting down.
GAGGAAACAACCAAGCCCGAGGAAACAACTAAACCCGAAGAAACTACTAAGCCTGAGGAAACAACAAAGCCCGAAGTTGTCCTTGGTGATATCAACGGTGACGGAGAAATAACAGCATCCGATGCCCGTATGGTTCTTCGTGCAAGTGCTGAACTTGATACTCTTGACAGCAGTGTGATTGATGCGGCTGATGTCAACAAAGACGGAGAAATAACTGCATCTGACGCAAGAATGATTCTTCGCGTAAGCGCAGGACTTGACTCTTTTGAATAATTTTTTAAGAACCCCGATCCGGGGTTCTTTTTTTCGACAATCGTGCTGTTGTTGTTGACATTCTTTACCGAAAGGTGTAATATGAAATCATACTATTTTTTTGGAGGTATTTCGTATGATGAAAACTACAAAAAAAGTCATTTCCGTGATGCTTTCACTGGTTATGATTGTGTCAATGTTTGCAGGGATTGAGATTTCATCTTTTGCAGAAGAAGATATTCTCAGTTACCTGACTTATGAAATCAATAACGGAGAAGTTACAATTACCGGATGTGATACATCAATCAGCGGTGATATTGTTCTTCCCGGTACAATAGAGGGATATCCTGTAACGGCAATCGGTGAATATGCATTTATGAATTGCAATTCGCTTTTAGGTGTATCAATTCCCGACAGTGTTACATCAATCGGTGACGGTGCGTTTAAAGATTGCTGGAATCTCGCTTGGGTTACACTTTCGTATGGTATAACATCAATAAATTACGGGTTGTTTTCTGATTGCCACAATCTTAGTGAAATTATAATTCCCTCAAATGTAGAATCTATAGAAGATCGTGCCTTTTTAAATTGTTATGCACTTACAGAAGTTACAATTCCTGATGGTGTGGTTTCTATAGGAACAAATGCTTTTACTGATTGTGTGAATATAAAAAATATTACAGTGCCGGAAAGTGTAACTGAAATCGGTTACAAAGCAATGGGGTTCTATAATCCTCCTATCGACTTCGGCTACAGCGTTGTTGTTGACGGCTTTACAATCACCGGTTATACAGGTTCAGCTGCTGAAGCATATGCAAACGAAAACGGTTTTGAATTTGTTTTAGTTGACAGCGGAGCCGGTGACGAAGATGGCGGATATGATGATCCCTCAGAAGACTGGTTTGAATATGGTGATTTCTTCTATTTAATCATTGACGGCGAAGCTGTAATCAAAGCTTACAACACGGAGAGCGAAACAGCAGATGTTGTAATTCCCGCTACAATTGAGGGTTATCCCGTAACATCTATCGGTGAATATGCATTTATGTGTGCCGAGAATATTGAACATGTAACAATTCCTTCAACAGTAACGAAAATCTGTAACGGTGCTTTTGACGGCTGTATAAATATGAAAACTGTTGAAATTCCTGACAGCGTTGGAACAATCGGCAGTGAGGCATTTTTTGATTGCACATCACTTGAAGAAGTTGTGATTCCCGACAGTGTGGTATATGTTGGAGGCTGGGCATTTGCAGTTTGTTCATCTCTTGAAAAAGTTGTTCTTCCTTCATTTCTTACAGCTATTCAGGAAGGCACATTCTTTGACTGTCAGAGTCTTTCCGATATAGACATACCCGGCAGTGTGGAACAGATCGGTGAAATGGCATTTGAAAATTGTATATCTCTTAAGAATATCATAATTCCCGGTAGTGTAACCGAAATCCGTGAAAATGCTCTCGGTTACGGTAATAACGGTGAAAGTCTTACTCTTATTGACGGCTTTACAATCACAGGTTATACAGGTTCTGCCGCTGAAACTTATGCAAACGAAAATGGTATTGAATTTATTGCAATCGGTGGAGAAGAATCCACAGATCCGTCATTGTTCATGTATGAAATCAATAACGGTGAAGTCACAATTACAGGTATTAACGGATTCTTAGGTAATAATGTTGTAATTCCTGCTACAATTGAGGGCTATCCCGTAACAGCAATCGGCGAAATGGCTTTTGCTGAATGTGCTGATATTATATCTTTGTCAATTCCTGACAGTGTAAAGACAATCGGAAGTTATGCATTCTATTATTGTGCATTTCTTGAGTCGGTTAAACTTCCTGCAGGTCTGACAGTTCTCAATGAAGGAATATTTAATACTTGTCTGAAAATTTCAACAGTAAAAATTCCCGAAAGTGTAACAACAATCGGTAGCGGAGCATTCAATACATGCACAAGTCTTTCACAGGTAAATATCCCCGGAAATGTAACAACAATTGAAGATTATGCATTCTATAAGACCGGCAGTCTGAAAACATTGACAATCGGCGGCAGTGTTGAAACAATCGGAAATTATGCATTTACCTATAGCGGTATTGAATCAGTAATAATTCCCGACGGTGTAACATCAATCGGTGAGCATGCATTTGAATCTTGCGATTATCTTTCATCTGTAACAATCGCTGAGAGTGTAACATCAATCGGAGAAATGGCTTTCGGATTTAATGAAGATTGGGAGCTTGTTGACGGTTTTGCAATCACAGGCTATGCGGGTTCAGCTGCTGAAACATATGCAAATACAAACGGTATCAAGTTCGTTGCTCTCGGTAATAGGGAACCCGTAGAAAGTGACAAGCTTGTTACAGAAGATGAAAATATCGTAATTGACGATGACAAGAAGCTTTCCACATTTGAACCCGGCAGAACTGCAAAGGATCTTACAGAATCAATCAGCAACAGCAATTTTGTAATCAAAGATAAGGA
>JAZOUN010000119.1:0-8651 GCA_045658165.1 Acutalibacteraceae bacterium | reverse complement strand
CTCGACAAATTAATGAGTAATTAGTAATGATTAATGAGTAATGATGGAAAGGGCTACGCCCTTTAACCCATTATATAGAGCGAAGCGGAACATAAGTCGCTTGCGACTTCCGACATTGCTCATTGCTCACTACTCATTATTTATTTTTGTCGGCTTCATCCCGACAAATTATTGTTTATCAAATAACGTTTTTCTTACCGTTCTTGCTCTTATTTCGTCGCGTTCATTGCCGGACAAGGATTCATTATTTGCGCATGAAAGTGTTGCCGCCTGCATATTTTCTGTCAGTTCATTTATTTTTCCTATGTCCGCTTCAATTATTCCGTAGACTGCACCGAGTCTTACCCATGAAAACAGATCAAGCATTTCGTCAGTACTTAAGAGTCTTGCAGATGAGAGAATTCCGTATGCACGTGTGATTCTGTCGAGAATGTTTACATTTTTTACAAGTTCTTCACCTGCGGAACGTTCCTGAGTAGCAATCTGCAGAGCAATGGCTTTAAGATTATCAAGGGCACTTTGCTCGGAAATTCCCAGTGTTACCTGGTTGCTCAGCTGGAAAATATCTCCCTTGACGTTGGTTCCTTCACCGTAAGAGCCTCTGATAATAAGTCCTAATTTGCTTACAGTGGATGCAAGTTTTGACATCTGATTGCATTTTGCAAGTGCAGGCAGATGCATCATTACCGAAGCTCTCATTCCTGTGCCGAGATTGGTGGGACATTGTGTGAGGTAGCCGATTCTTTCGTCAAAAGCGTATCTGAGTTTTGAATCAAGAAGATCGTCTATTCTGTTTGCAAGTTCAAAAGCACCCTCAAGATCAAGACCGCCTTTTATAACCTGAATACGGATGTGATCTTCTTCGCAAAGCATAATGCTTACCGATTCATCATCTGAAAGTAGAAGTGCTCTGCCTTTCTGGGGAGATGCGAATTCAGGGCTTATAAGATGTCTTTCTGCAAGAGCAACGGCCTGTTTCGGTGTAAGATTTTCCATGGGAATGAAATGAAGTCTGATGCCTGATACATCGCTGAGTGCATCGCGGATAAGATGACAGATTTTTTCTCTGCCTGCCGAATCGAGTCTGCATGGGAAAGGAAAGTCTTCAAGATTTCTTGCAAAACGTACTCTTGTGCTTAATATAACGTCGTTGTGTTCACTTACTGAATTGTACCATTTATTCATTTTATTATCCCTCCATTTCTCGGATTTCATCGCGAAGACGTGCTGCTTTTTCAAAGTTCTGTTCATCAATAGCTTTGTTAAGCTCATCTTTCAGCTCAGAGAGTCTGTGAGCAAATTTGACTTCTTCTCCGGCTCCGAGAGGGAATTTGCCCAGATGTTCCGTTTTGCCGTGGATTCTCTGGATTGACGGCTGAAGTTTGTCAAAAAATGTTTTGTAACAGTCGGAACATCCGATTTTTCCGCTTTTTGCAATGTCGTCGAATGAGCATCCGCATTTTTCACAGTGAAGTACACGGCTGCTGAGTCTGCTGACGGGCATATCTGAGAAAAATCCGCTGAAAAGATCTCCGAGATTAAGGCCGAAGCCCGAAAACATTGAACCGTAACCGAATGATGATGAACACTGTGAACAAAGATGAGTTTCTGCTGTTTCGCCGTTTATTATTCTTTTAAGATGAGTTGTTGCTTCATTTTTACCGCAATTCTGACATAACATAATGTTGTTCTCCTTTTCTGTATAATGTCTCGAAAAAAAGTTTTTTATCTGCTCGCAAGCAGCATCTGTTTGAATACTGAAGCTCTGATTCTCCCTCTGTATTCAACAGGAACTGATTTGTAGCAGTTCTCATTGAGTGCCGCCAGTATCAGTTTTGACTTTTCTGCCGAAAGAATATCATTGTGATTAAGATTTATAGTAATTGCTCTTGCTGATTGTTCTCCGATTGAATCACCTACGGAATTAATTATATGCATAAGCATCTGTTCCTTTGCCGTATAATTGATACGGGTGATTTTTATATAACCGCCTCCGCCTCTTCTGCTTTCAACGGTGTATCCGTTTTCCGGAGTGAATCTTGATGATATTACATAATTTATCTGACTGGGAACACATCCGAGCTGTTCAGCAAGTTCGTTGCGCTGAATTTCTGCTCTGCCGGATTCATCGAGCATGGCAAGAAGCATACGCGCAATATCGTTACTTATACTCATGGTTGTTACCTCCTGTTTTTTTTGACTTTGACTTTCTTTGACCTTACGGTTTTTATTATACCTGTTCAGAGATTTTTGTCAAAGGTCAAAAATGGTCAAAAATGAATTGAAAATTTAAAATATCTCTCAAATGCTTCATTTTTCTTTGATTTTCTTATGAAAACAATTATTTATCATGGTGCAAAAAATTATTGTTTGACATTTTTTTCTTATAGTTGTATTATTATATATTGAGATAATATTCAGACGGAGAAAATTTATGCTTAATAAACTTGTTACGGTTGAAAAAAGATTTGAAGAAGTAAACGCATTGCTGTGCAGCAGCGATGTGGCTTCTGATATTGAAAAATATACGGCTCTTATGAAAGAATTAAAGCAGCTCACTCCCATTGTTGAAAAATACAGGGAATATAAAGCTGCTGAAAGTGCTTTCAATGAAGCAAAAGAATTGCTTTCTGAGGGCGGTCTTGACAAAGATTTTAAAGAAATGGTTGAAGATGAATACAAACAGGCAAAGGAAGATATGGAAAAATTCACCGAAGAGCTGAAAATTCTTCTTCTGCCCCGTGACCCTAACGATGACAGAAACGTTATTGTTGAAATCCGAGGCGGTGCAGGCGGTGAAGAAAGTGCTCTCTTTGCCTATGACCTTTACAGAATGTATTCAATGTATGCCGAAACAAAAGGATTTAAGACAGAAGTTCTCAATCTGAACGAAACAGAACTTGGCGGTATAAAAGAAATCAGCTTTATGATAAACGGTGAGGGAGCTTATTCGAGATTCAAATTTGAAAGCGGTGTTCACCGTGTTCAGCGAGTTCCCGAAACTGAATCAGGAGGAAGAATTCATACTTCAACCGTAACGGTTGCGGTGCTTCCCGAAGCTGAAGCTGTTGAATTTGAGCTTAACGAAGCAGATCTTGTGTATGAAACATACCGTGCAAGCGGTGCAGGCGGACAGAAAGTCAACAAGACATCATCAGCTGTCCGAGTAATACATGTGCCTACCGGTACTGTTGTTGAGTGTCAGGTTGAACGAAGCCAGTATCAGAACAAAGACAGAGCAACCGAGCTTCTGCGTTCAAAACTTTATAATGAGGAATGCAGAAAACAGCAGGAATCAATCGACGGTGCAAGACGTTCACAGGTCGGCACTGGTGACAGAAGTGAAAAGATAAGAACTTATAACTTCCCCCAGAGCAGAGTATCTGATCACAGAATCGGTCTTACACTTTATAAACTTGATGCAATTCTTAACGGTGACCTCGATGAAGTTATCGATGCACTCATTACTGCAGATACAGCAGAGAAGATGAAAAATAACAACTCATAATGTTTTGTTTGTAAAATTGTAGAGACCGATGCGGTCATCGGTCACTACACTAATTATTTGCTGAATTTCGGTGATTTTATGAAAAATACTCTAAAATTAAGAACGTTTGACACAACAAAAGATATTAAAGACATCAGCACTGCCGCGGAAATTCTGCGTGACGGCGGTATTGTTGCCATACCTACCGAAACAGTTTACGGTCTTGCTGCAAACGCCTTTGACGGTGAAGCAGTAAAGAAAATCTTTGAGGCAAAGGGCAGACCGCAGGATAATCCGTTGATTGTGCATATTTCTGATTTTCAGCAGATTTATGGTATTGCCGGGGAAGTGCCCGAAACTGCAAAAAGACTTGCAGAAAAATTCTGGCCCGGACCGCTTACCATAATTCTTCCTAAAAAGAGTGAAATACCCGACGAAACAAGCGGCGGACTCGATACTGTTGCTGTCAGAATGCCTTCTCATCCAGTGGCAAGAAAAATTATTGAGTTGTCATGTCCCCTTGCAGCTCCCTCTGCAAATATATCGGGATTCCCCAGCCCCACAAGTTTTGATCATGTGGATTCTGATATGACAGGCAGAGCAGATGCTGTTTGTGACGGTGGTGATTGTGATGTGGGCGTTGAATCCACTGTTATAACTCTTGCAACGGAAATACCGGTTCTTCTTCGTCCGGGCGGAGTAACACATGATCAGCTTTGTGAAGTTCTCGGTGAAGTGCGTATTTCTGATGCAGTACTCAACCCTATGAATAAAGACGATAAAGCTGAATCTCCCGGTATGAAATACAAACACTATTCACCCGATGCGCAGATACAGATTGTAAAAGGAAATATTGAAGAATTTGCAGAGTATGTGAATAATTCAGATTGCGACGGTGTATTGTGTTTTGAGGGTGAAGAAAAATATTTCACCGATAAAAAAATTGTTACATTCGGCAGTGCAGATGATTCTCTTTCTCAGGCACAGCGTCTTTTTGATGCTCTTCGTGAGCTTGATGAAAAAGGTGCAAAGAATGTCCTTTCCCGTGCACCGTCAAAGGATGGCGTGGGACTTGCGGTGTGTAACCGCCTTTACAGAGCAGCAGCTTTCAGATTTATAAATGCAATAAAAAGACCTGTTGTAGGTCTTACGGGACCTACCGGTGCAGGTAAAGGATATGTTTCTGAGTATCTTGCATCTCTCGGCTGTTATGTTTGTGACACTGATAAGGTTGCAAGAGAAATTACAATGAAAGATTCTCCGTTTCTTCGAATTCTTGCAGACAATTTCGGGCAGGATATTATTGATGAGAACGGAGAGCTTAACAGAAAACTGCTTGCGGAAAGAGCTTTTGCAGATAAAGAAAGTCAGTTGCTTCTCAATTCTCTGACTCATCCTGAAATTATGAGAATTGCAACAGAAAGATGTTACAATGCTCTTGAAAATGGTGCGGCAGCTGCTGTTATAGATGCCCCGTTGCTGTTTGAGGCACATGGAGATGAAGTCTGCGATACGGTAATAAGTGTTATTGCTCCTGCAGAAATCCGTCGTGCCCGAATAATGCAGAGAGATAAAATAACGGTTCAGCAGGCACAAAACCGTATGAACGCACAGCATGAGGACTCTTTTTATACAGAGAAATCTGAATTTGTTGTACGTTCATATGAACCGTTCAGAGCAGAAGACGAACTCAGCGGTTTTGTCAGCAAATATCTCAGGAAGGTGAAATAATGGCAAAAAATAAAAAGAAGTCATTGAAGATTTCTTTGTTTATTTGTATTGCGGTTGTTTTATTCGGTAAAATTTCATATAATAGTGTTCAGAAGATTATGTATCCCGAAAAATACAGTGAGTATGTGGAAAAGTATTCTTCAGAATACTCGGTCAGCGAAGTCTTGATTTATTCCGTTATCCGTACGGAAAGCGGTTTTGACCCAATGGCAGTTTCAGATGCGGAAGCAATAGGTCTTATGCAGATGACGGAAGATACATTTGACTGGCTTAAGCTGAAAACAGGTGAAGACTATGTTTTTGAAGATTTGTTCACACCTGAAATTTCAATAAAATACGGAGCGTTGTTTCTTTCTGTTCTTATGAATGAATATGAAATAACGGAAACGGCTCTTGCGGGATATCATGCAGGCATGGGAAATGTTTCATCATGGCTTGTTAATCCCGAATATTCCGGAGACGGAAAAACTTTAAAAAATATACCCATTCCCGATACTGCACATTATGTGTACAAAGTAACAAAGGCAATGGATAATTATCATAAAATATATACGGAGGAATAAAAATATGGAAAAGACAAAAATCGAAGAGCTTAAAGAAAAACTCTTTTACAACCCCAAGCATGCGTCAGAAATAATCAGTGCAGACGAAACAGAAGTTGCTGACAGTTTCTGCGAAGGCTACAAAACATTCCTTGATAAGAGTAAGACAGAAAGAGAAGCTGCGGCAGAAATCATTGCTCTTGCAAAGGCAAATGGTTTTACAGAATTCATTCCCGGTGAAAAATATTCAGCAGGTGAAAAGATTTATTACAACAACAGAAATAAGTCAGTTATTCTTTGCGTAATGGGTAAAAGAAGCATTATCGACGGTGTGAAGATTGCTGCTGCACATATAGATTCTCCCCGTCTTGACCTCAAGCCCAATCCTCTTTATGAAGACTGTGATATGGCACTTTTTAAGACACATTATTACGGCGGTATCAAGAAATATCAGTGGACAGCAATTCCTCTTTCACTCCACGGTGCTGTAATTCTCAAAGACGGTTCAACAATCAATATCTGTATCGGTGAAGACGACAGCGATCCCAGGTTTGTTATCACAGACCTTCTTCCCCATCTCGGCGGTGAACAGAATAAGAGAACACTCCGTGAAGGAATCAGAGGTGAGGAGCTTAATGTTCTCGTCGGCAGCCGTCCTTTCAAGGATGACGAATGTTCAGAATCAGTAAAACTCAACATTCTCAGCATTCTCTATGAAAAGTACGGTTTCACAGAGGCTGATTTCCTTTCTGCAGAACTTGAAGTTGTACCTGCTTTCAAGGCAAGTGATATCGGTTTTGACAGAAGCATGATCGGTTCATACGGTCACGACGACAGAGTATGTGCTTATCCTGCTGTTATGGCTGCACTTGAAGCAGAAACACCCGATTACACAGTAATTTCTGTTCTCACAGATAAAGAAGAAACAGGCAGTGACGGAAATACAGGTCTCAATTCTTCATACATGGCCTATTTCATCAATTACCTTGCAGCAATGGAAGGTTATGACGGATACGAAGTTATGCGCAAGTCAGAATGTCTTTCAGCAGACGTTACATGCGCTTTTGATCCCACATTCTCGGATGTTACAGAAAGAAGAAACACTGCATACATCAATAAGGGTGTCGCAGTAATGAAGTATACAGGTTCAGGCGGTAAAGGCGGCACATCAGACGCTTCTGCTGAATTTATGGGCAAAGTAAGAGCAATGCTTGACAATGCAGGTGTTGTATGGCAGACAGGTGAACTCGGTAAGGTTGACGCAGGCGGCGGCGGAACAGTTGCAAAGTACGTTGCAAAGCTTGATATTGATGTTGTTGATATCGGTGTTCCCGTTCTTTCAATGCACGCTCCCTACGAAACTGTTTCAAAGCTAGATGTCTATATGGCATATAAGGCATTCAGTGAGTTCTTTAAACAGTAATTTATCGGGGCTGATTGAGTAAGCCGCCCTACGTTAATGTCCTCAATAACTTCCGATTTATCACAGCATACATGCATATTTATGCACGTATGCTGTATATTTTTATGTTTTATACAATATTTATGCATAAAATTGTTCAATTATTTATCTTTTTGGGTATTGCAAAAAATGTCATATAGGATTATAATATAACACAGTAAAAATTAAAAAGAGGTTTTCATAATGAATAAGAAAGACATCAAAAAAGTTGTTCTTGCCTATTCAGGCGGACTTGACACATCAATCATCATTCCCTGGCTCAAGGAAAATTACAATAACTGTGAAGTTATTGCAGTTTCAGGTGACGTAGGACAGGGCACAGAACTTGACGGTCTTGAAGAAAAGGCTATCAAGACAGGTGCTTCTAAGCTCTACGTACTTGACCTTAAGGAAAAGTTCATCACAGATTACATCTGGCCCACACTCAAGGCAGGTGCAGTTTATGAAAAGGACTACCTCCTCGGTACATCTTTTGCACGTCCCATCATTGCAAAGGAAATCGTAGAAATCGCTAAAAAAGAAGGCGCAGATGCTATCTGCCACGGCTGTACAGGTAAGGGTAACGACCAGGTTCGTTTTGAACTTACAATCAAGGCTTTCGCTCCCGAACTTGCTATAATTGCTCCCTGGAGAGAATGGTCAATCAAGTCACGTGAAGAAGAAATCGAATACGCAGAAGCTCACAACATTCCTCTTAAGATAAACAGAGAAACAAACTATTCAAAGGATAAGAACCTCTGGCACCTTTCACACGAAGGTCTTGACCTTGAAGATCCCGCAAATGAACCCCAGTACCTTAAGGAAGGCTTCCTTGAAATGGGCGTAGCTCCCGAAGCAGCTCCCGACAAGCCTACTTATGTTACAATTCACTTTGAACAGGGTGTTCCCACAGCTATCGACGGCAAAGAAATGAATGCTGTTGAACTTCTCGAAACTGCAAACAAGCTCGGCGGTGAAAACGGTATCGGTCTTGCTGACCTTGTTGAAAACAGACTTGTCGGCATGAAGTCCAGAGGTGTTTACGAAACTCCCGGCGGAACAATCCTTTACAGAGCACACGAAATCCTTGAAACACTCTGCCTTGACAGAGATACACAGCACTACAAGGAGCTTGTAGCAGCTAAGTATGCAGAGCTTGTATACTTCGGTCAGTGGTTCACACCTCTCCGTGAGGCACTTGCTGCTTTCGTTGACGAAACACAGAAGACAGTTACAGGTGACGTTAAGCTCAAGCTTTACAAGGGTAACATCATCCCCGCAGGTACAACTTCACCCTATTCACTTTACAGCGAAGAGGTTGCTACATTCGACGAGGACGAGGTTTACGACCAGAAGGACAGCGCAGGATTTATTAACCTGTTCGGCCTTCCCATCAAGGTTCGTGCAATGCTCGACCAGAAGAGAAACGAAAAGAAATAATGATGCTCAA
>JAZOUN010000118.1:0-2718 GCA_045658165.1 Acutalibacteraceae bacterium | reverse complement strand
GATTTTGCAGTTATATTGAAATTGATTTTGCCGCCTTTTGAATAACAGTTATAAATATCTGTACCGTTATTCATACCGCCGACAATTGCAGCAGCATATATGTCAAGCTGTTTTTCAACATTAGTATAAGTTACATCAATTGTAAAATCCACCATACCGAGATTTTTAATTTTATACTCAACAGGATTTGTTGCCATACTTGCAAATAATCCGTAAGCTCTATAGTTTCCGGTCATTGCTGTCATAAACGGTGTTTCTTCGTTGATGATAATCTGCATACCGGATATAACGTGTCCGTTACCGTCAAAAGAACCTTGGAATGAATAAGCATAATCCGATGCCTTGCCGTTTCCAAGGAAACCGTAAGCCGGTGTGCCGCCAATAGGCACCCAGTTGCCCCAGCCTGAAAGGTCAATATCCGCAATCAGCTTGTAGTGATGTTTCGGTCCTTTACGAACAGCATTTAACTGATTTGCGTTTTCAATCAAGAAAGGATCTTCGAGCGTACCGCTGCCGCCTGCAAATTCAAACGGTGTATCAATAAATTCCGCAGGTGCACCCTTAAACATTGTTTCGTATTCAAAATTTTTGAGGCAGCTGCGCGGAATGTATCTTCCGTCTGTTAAAAGACACCAATCACCAACCAAGCCCGGAATATCATCCGAAAGGTCATCATCTGCAATCTGGATGTCAATGAAGGTATAGCTTCTCGGATATGTATCCTTTTCAGGATCCATGCCGAACAATGTTTTGTCTCCTTTATGTGCATATTCTGCAGATGTGGGGAACTTATATATTGAACGCATATTCTTTTCAAGGAAGTACGCCGCATAATGGTCATTGAATTCATAATCATTGGTCAGTATCTTCATATTCCAATGCTCATAGAGAGGGAAGTTGAGTTCCGCCGTTGCTATAGGTAAAAGGTGCATATTGGAAACCTTCTCCCTGAATGCCAGCATTTCATCTGAAACTCTTACATCGTAGCCCATATCCCATGTGAATGCCGTCAGGTACACTTCCATAGTTTTATCGTCAATAATTTTAAATCCTGTAGTATGTTCTGCCTGATTGCGGTATTCGTTGAGTTTTGTAAGCTTCTCGTCAAAGTAATAGCCGTCTTTTGCCTTATAGGTAACAACAGCAGTTGTAAACATAAAAGGCTCTACACCGTCCGGATGTTCATATTCAACTTTTTCGACAGTGAAATTAACTTCATCGCTTCCTGTGAAGCTATATGTTGGTATGCCATTCGGGAATTCGAGAAGATGAGTGTTGATTTTTTCAATAGGATCACCTATCTTAATTTGGGATGCCCACTTTTTCGCATAAGGTCTGTCGGGATTTGAACCGGTCTTGCGGTAACTTGAAAATTTATCCTCTTTTACAAGCACATACTTTACTTCACCGCCATCTACCGCTCTAACCGCATGATAAAATTGATTTTCACGGTTGAGTGAAGGAATGTATGCTTCAACAACCTCGATTTCATCATAATAGCCTGCAATAGCGGTTGATGTTGAGATTTTGGAGTCATCAAATTCTTTAGGAGTATCAAGAAACTTAACAGAACCCGTGAATTTGAAAGAGCCGCTGTCGCCGGGTTCTAATTTATCAACCGGTGTGCCTTTTCTGTTGTTTTCTCTTTCTTCAAGTCTTTCCTGCTCTTCTTTTTCATAAAGTGCAAGCTCTTCCTCGGAATATAACGGACCAAATCTACACGTAACTACGGCTTGTTTTGAGTCGCCGGACACCTTAATGTTTTCATCTACGGAATAGCCGTTTACCTTGATATCATAACCATATTCGTCAAAATACATATTCACGCCGGACTTTATACGAAGTGTTATATCGACAGTGTAGGTTGCCCCTGACATGAGTGTGCCGTCAGGATTCCACATCATACCGTTCCACTTAACACCGACAACTTCCATCTGGTCGCTCTGTTCAACTGTAATCTTTTTCGATGCATAGCCATAGGCTTTAGGCTCATCCATTTTGAAATATATAGATACCACCGGTTCGGGATCCTCTGAACTGTCTGCACTCGAAGTTGTCTTTGAACCGGCTATTTTATCCGCAACAAATATAACAGAGTAATCCTTTATTTCTGATTTCGATAAAAAGTACCCGGCACCCGATTGATTATAAAGGTCGGCTACAAAAAGAGCATATCCGTTTTTTTCGTCGATGCCGATAACAACACCATAACCAACATGGGTACCCGCCTCATCAGTCAACTTATGTATGACAAGACTATTCATATCAGATATGCCGTAATTATCAGCAATAGTTTTAACAACAGGCTCAAGATTGCTCGTAGGTGCAGGGCTTATACCTGAAATATCTCCATAAGTGCCTACTTCTGAAAGTTTCCATTTTCCTTTGCTGTTCTCGTAATGTTCAACACCATTTATATTACTTGAACCAAATTTCAATGGAGACTTGAATCCTGCTATAGTTACTTTGGCACCGATCTTTTCAGGGAATGCCGGACTTCTCAGCACGTCATAGGCATAGCTGAATGTCATTTCATTTGAGTCAGCTTCAGCGTTTATAACCAAAGCTGTTGGTAATATGCTAATCATCATACAAAGACATAAAAGCATACTGAGTACTTTTTTCATCGTTCATTCCTTCTTTCTTTATAATATAGTAAATTTTTATTGTTTATCATCTTGAACCGCCACTTGTTCTTCGTGCCTGTATAGCTCTTTG
>JAZOUN010000117.1:0-1940 GCA_045658165.1 Acutalibacteraceae bacterium | reverse complement strand
CCCCTTGTTCCCGTTCAGGACACAATGAAGGGTAAACTTCCTCAGAGAAAGATTGTTACAACTGCTGCTGCAGGTTATTCATCATACGGTAACCAGATCGGTCTTGCAACAGGTCAGGTTGATGAACTTTATCATCCCGGTTACGTTGCAAAGAGAATGGAAATCGGTGCTGTTATTGCAGCTGCTCCTGCAGAAAATGTAAGACGTGAATGTCCCGATCCCGGTGACATCGTTATCCTTCTCGGCGGCAGAACAGGCCGTGACGGTTGCGGCGGTGCAACAGGTTCATCAAAGTCACATACACTTGAATCACTTGAAAGCTGCGGTGCAGAAGTTCAGAAGGGTAATGCTCCCGAAGAAAGAAAACTTCAGAGACTTTTCAGAAACGCAGAAGCATCAAGACTTATCAAGCGTTGTAACGACTTCGGTGCCGGCGGTGTTTCAGTTGCTATCGGTGAACTTGCAGACGGTCTTGAAATCGACCTTAATGCTGTTCCCAAGAAGTATGAAGGTCTTGACGGCACAGAACTTGCAATCAGTGAATCTCAGGAAAGAATGGCTGTTGTTGTTGAAGCTAAAGACGTAGAAAGATTCGTTGAACTTGCAACAAGCGAAAACCTTGAAGCAACAGTTGTTGCTAAGGTAAAAGCAGAACCCAGACTTACAATGACTTGGAACGGCAATGTTATCGTTGACCTTTCAAGAGAATTCCTTAACTCAAACGGTGCTGCAAAGCACATCGATATTATGCCTGAAAATCCCAAGGCTTATGAAAAGAAGATTGTTCCCGGCTTCACAGACGGTTACAAGGCTCTTGCAGGTGATCTCAACATCTGCTCAAAGAGAGGTCTTTCAGAAAGATTTGACTCAACAATCGGTGCAGGTACAGTTCTTATGCCTTTCGGCGGTAAGAATCAGCTTACACCCATTCAGGCAATGGTAAACAAAGTTTCTGTTGAAAAGAAGCACACAGACACATGTTCATTCATGGCATGGGGATATAATCCCTTTATAATGGAAAAGAGCCCCTATCATGGTGCATATCTTGCAGTTGTTGAATCAGTTGCAAAGCTTATCGCATCAGGTGCCGAGTTCAATGATGTTTACCTCACATTCCAGGAATATTTCCTCAAACCCGAAAAGAATCCCGCACGTTGGGGACAGCCTCTTTCAGCACTTCTCGGTGCATTCAAGGCTCAGATGGATTATGAAATCGCATCAATCGGCGGCAAGGACTCAATGAGCGGTACATTTGAAGACATTGACGTACCTCCCACACTTGTTTCATTTGCTGTTACAACAGGCAATGTAAATGATGTTGTTTCTCCCGAATTCAAGTCAGCAGGTCATAAGGTTGTTATCCTTAAGCCCGAATATGACGAAAACGGACTTCCCACAGCTGAGTCAGAAAAGAAGCTCTTCGATGAAGTTTATGCGCTTATCAAAGCAGGTAAAGTTGCAGCTTGTTATACTCCCACTTACGGCGGTATTGCAGAAGCAGTTATGAAGATGTGCTTCGGTAACGGCATCGGCTTTGAATATAACGAAGAGTTTGAAATCGATGATATCTTCGGTTACAACTACGGTTCATTCATCCTTGAACTCACAACAGAAGATGAAATCGGTGCTGTTCTCGGTCATACATGCCTTGAAGAAACAATCAAGTACGGCAACGATGAAATCGAACTTGCATCTCTTCTTGATATTTATGAAAACAAGCTTGAACCCATTTTCTCATGCAATATCGAGCAGGGTGAAAAGGAAATTGAAGCATTCTCATTCAATGCAGAAACAAGAGTTGCTCCCGCAATCAAGGTTGCAAAGCCCAAGGTTCTTATTCCCGTATTCCCCGGCACAAACTGTGAATTCGACACAGCAAAGGCTCTTATGACAGCCGGTGCAGATCCCGAAATCTTCGTTATCAAGAACCTTTCAGCAAA
>JAZOUN010000116.1:0-4926 GCA_045658165.1 Acutalibacteraceae bacterium | reverse complement strand
AGATATGTTACACCTTCATAATTCTGTTCAAGTACTTCGCCTACAACATATTTACCCGCAAGAACAGTGCCGTATACAAGATAAGGCGCAATTTGTTCTGATTTTGTATCAAAACCGCAGTAAGGACATTTTTCTTCTGTTCCGATTTCATTCATACAACCGGGACATAAATTATTGTAAAAACCCATTATTATTACCTCCGAATAAAAATGTTATATTTATCAAATTAGTTGTTGAAAATAAGCTTGCTGTTAAATTGTTTGATTTTTTTTTATGTTTCATCATTAAGTACAGCTTCTGCACATCTTATGCCGTCTACTGCTGCAGAAACAATTCCTCCGGCATATCCTGCACCTTCACCGCAGGGATAAAGACCTCTGATATTGGTCTGGTAGAATTCATCTCTGAGTATTCTTACGGGTGAGGAACTTCTGCTTTCGGGGAATGTAAGAACTGCATCGTGAAGGGCAAAGCCGTTAAGTTTTTTATCAAATGCTATTATTGCTTCATGAATTGTGTTTGTAACACAATCGGGCAGAACATTTCTTATGTCTGTGAATGAAACACCTGTGGGACAACTTGGATTGACACAGCCTTTTTTTGTTGATGAATTTCCCTTAAGAAAATCGCCTACAAGCTGTGCCGGTGCAGTATAATCTTTGCCGCCGAAGTCATAACCTGCATGTTCAATTTTTCTTTGGAATTCAAAACCTGCAAGTGGATGATCATTATCAAAATAACCGGGTTCAATACCGACAAGTATTGCAGAGTTTGCATTTTCTCCGTCACGGGCATGTTCACTCATGCCGTTTGTAACCATTCCGAATTCTTCTGATGATGCAGCAACAACTGTACCGCCGGGGCACATGCAGAATGTATACCCGCCTCTGCCGTGAAGAGGATGATTTGAAAGCTTATAATCAGCAGCACCGAGAACGGGATTATTCCACATGTTTCCGTATTGTGCTTTATTGATAAGCTCCTGAGGGTGTTCAATACGCGTTCCCACTGAAAATGCTTTCTGTTGCATCTGAACACCTTTATTGAACAGCATTTCTGCAGTATCACGTGCAGAATGTCCTGTGCAAAGGACTATGCAGTCAGTCTCGATGTCTGTTTTTTGTCCGTTAGTATTTTCGTATGTTAATCCGTGAATAAAGTTGTTTGCAACGATAATATCAGTCATTCTGCAACCGAATCTGACTTCTCCGCCCATGGAGATTATATCTTCACGTA
Organism: Acutalibacteraceae bacterium; assembly: GCA_045658165.1. GTDB lineage: Bacteria > Bacillota > Clostridia > Oscillospirales > Acutalibacteraceae > UBA1081. Next base: position 3,690 of record JAZOUN010000116.1, on the reverse strand, counting down.
TATTTTTAACAACATGTGTAAGTTTGTCTGTACCAATGTGGGGTCTTGCCGAATACATAATTTCTTCAGGTGCGCCATGTGCAAGTAACTGATTAAAAACTTCTCTGCAACGGCTGTCTTTTATGCCTGTAGTGAGTTTTCCGTCAGAAAATGTACCTGCTCCGCCTTCACCAAACTGAATATTTGAGTTGGTATTAAGTTTTCTGTGTGTCCAGAAGTCTTTTACATCCTTGGTTCGTGTTTCGACATCATTTCCACGTTCAAGTATTATCGGTTTAAGTCCGCATTTAGCAAGAATGAGTCCACACAACATTCCGGCTGGTCCAAAACCGACAATTACAGGTCTGAGAGTTGAAATTCTTTTATTTTCGGGAATTTCATATTTATATCTTTCTTTGAACATCACTTTGTTTATAGGAAAACGTGATGCAATTTCTTTTTCTCCTGAGTCGAGTTCAACATCAACGGAATACACCATTTTTATGTTGTTCTTTTTTCTGGAATCAATTGATTCTCTTGAAATTTCGAATGATGTAAAATCTGAAGGGGATACACCGATGAATTCTGCTGCACAAGCTTTCAGCTTTTCAATAGATTCTCCGACATTCAGAGATAATTCATTTATTCGTAACATTTTATTTCTCCGTTAAATTTATAATTGCGTTTTTGCCGGCACATCTTCCTGAACTCCAAGCCCAGGACAGGTTGTATCCTCCGCATTTTGCATCAATATCAAGAACTTCACCACAAGCAAAAAGACCGTTTATATTTTTTGCTTCAAGTGTTATACTGTTGAATAATTTTGTGTCAGCACCACCTGCAGTAACCTGGGAATTTTCAAAGTCGAGTACACCGGAAATTTCAAAAATTTCAGAATTTATAATTTCTGTAAGAACTGCAATGTCATTTTTTGTCAGTGTTGAGATGCGGGCAGTACTGCTTATTGATGCAGATGATAATTTTGCCATACCAAGTTTCTTGGGCATTACGCCTGATAACATATCTTCACATAAAAGATCAGGATTCTGTTTTTTTCTTGTTGTTATGTATTCAAAAATCTCTTCAGGCCTAAAATCAGGAAGCGAATTTACAGCCATTATTATCTTTCCAGGCTTTTTTAATGCAAAGTGTTCGGCAACTTCTCTTGAAACTTCCATTGCAGGGATTCCTGAAATGCCGTAATCTGTATATTGTAATTCACCTGCAGAAAATGAAACAACAGTTCCGTTTTCAACGATATATATTTCACCCGCTGCACGTACTCCTTTGAGTGCTTTGTTCTTTTTCTTGAGAACAATACCGGTGAGTGACGGGAATGTGGGTTTGATTTTTATGCCGAGTTCTGAGAGTAATGAGTAGCATGAACCGTCAGATCCGTGAACAGAGGCTGACTTTCCGCCGCCGGCAATAATAACTGCATCTGCAAAAAATTCATTATTCAGAATAAAACCGTTGTTTTGTCTTTTCACTGATTCGATTTTTGTATCGCATTTGATTTCAATGTTAAGATTTTCACATTCAAATCTTAATGCATCAACTACTGAGGATGCCTGAAAGCTTAAAGGGTAAAGTCTTCCGTCTGTTTCTTCTGCAAGATATATTCCTATACTTTTGAAGAAGTTCATGTTGTCTTCAACAGTATATGTATCAAAAACGTTTCTTAAAAATTTGGTATTACCGTGATAGTTTGATTTGTTGACAGAAGTGTTCATTATGTTGCATCTGCCATTGCCGGTTGCCAGTATTTTTTTTCCTGCTTTCGGCAATTTTTCAAAAACTATTATTTTTACATCAGATTTTTCAGCTATGTTTGTTCTTGCAGCTTCTATTGCAGCTGCAAGTCCTGATGCTCCGCCACCTACGATGGCTAATGTCTTCTGGTGCATATGGATAATCCTTTCGAAATATTATATATATTTTATTATTAAAACATTAATATGTCAAGTGATATTTGAATGTTTTGACATAAACAAATATTTGCAACTGTATTTTATAAATATTTATATGAAATGAATTTTTCGACAGATTGCTTGACTTTGTATTTTTTTTGCTTATAATATAAATGTTGGCAAATACAACGATAAAACATTATGAAAAAAGAGGTAAAAGCAATGAAAAAAGTAATTTCACTTATTATGGCAACTCTTGTTATTTGTACAGCTTTAACTGCTTGTTCAGATACAACCGAAAATAAAAAGTTGCCTGAAATTTCAACTGTTGAAGAAACAACAATTTCTGATAAATCTTGTACTGATCATATAAAAATTGACGGTATGTTTGTTGATTCATCATATGTTGTTGAAGAAGGGTCTCCACTTAAACTTCTTTACGTTTTCTATACACTCACTGCAACTGATGTCAATCTTGAAATTGACAGCAAATATACATATCTGACTATAGGTCAGAATAAATATGAATCAGGTCATATTCCCGGTATTGCAAAAAATATGTCAAGTTACCTTTATACAAGCTATATTAAGGATGTATATGTCGGTGAGGCAATGAAGGTTGTGGCGACTTTCAAGGTGCCTGAGGGGGATTTGGTTGCAGGCAAGATTATAACTGTTGATGATTCACAACTTCCCGATGAGGAACTTCTTGAACTCAAGACTGATGATATTTTGACACTTGAAAGTGCAGAAGAAATTGCCAAGATTGTTGATCCTGAAGGATATGCCGCTGAACAGAACAGACGTGCTGATGCGGATGATGAAACGGTTGCTGCTGTCAAGAATAGAATTAACGGACATTATTGGAGCTGTTATGTAAACAATACATCTTATAAGATATCATTCAAAGGCAACAAATTTACTGTTACAACAGCATTTGGGTCAAATAGTGGTTCTTACACTGTTCAGAATGGATATATTTTCTGTACATATGATTCAACAGGCTATGTAATTGAAGTTCCTTATGAATTCACAGAAACAGATTTTGAACTTGATGCAGTGGCTGCATTTGATGTCAGCAACGGCTAATATAAAAAAAGGATGCGGAAGCATCCTTTTTTTAGTATTGCAATCATGTAATCAAAAGTGTATAATATTAAGCAATGCTTAATAATTGTGTTTATTGTTTTCAGAGGTGTTTTATGAAACGAGAAGTTGAAAAAATACTTGGTCTTGTTCAGAAGCCTGCCCGTTATACAGGCGGAGAGTTGAATGAGGTTATAAAAAATAAAGATGAAGTAGATCTTCGTTATGCATTCTGTTTTCCTGATACATATGAAATCGGAATGTCAAACCTTGGCATGAAGATTCTCTATTCTCTTATTAATTCAAGAGATGATGCATGGTGTGAACGTGTTTTTGCGCCTGATGTTGATATGGAAGACGTCATGAGAGAACGCAATATTCCTCTTTTTGCGCTTGAAAGCGGTGATTACATAAAAGAGTTTGACGCAATCGGATTCTCTCTTTCTTATGAATTATGTTATACAAACGTTCTTAATATGCTTGATCTTGCAGGACTTCCTGTCCTTTCGGCAGAAAGAACATCGCTTACACCTATAGTTATGGCCGGCGGTGCTTGTGCATGTAATCCTGAACCTATTGCTGATTTTGTGGATCTTTTTCAGCTCGGTGACGGTGAAGAAATGATGAATGACGTTCTTGACCTTCTCAGTGAGTGTAAAAAGAACGGCGAAAGCAAAGAAGAATTTCTCAAAAAAGCTTCACAGATTCAGGGTAT
>JAZOUN010000115.1:0-66712 GCA_045658165.1 Acutalibacteraceae bacterium | reverse complement strand
GATACCGTGTGTGAAACCTGAAATGTCCTTTACGTCATAAGCCTTAACCCATTTGCCTTCTTCGGGGATGGGTGCGGGACCGTGGTTGGGTCCTTTGTTGACTTTGCACATTTCTAATACTTCGTGTGAATAAGTCATTTTGATTATCTCCTTTCGGTTTTAACATCCGATAAAAATTATCACCTGTTTATTATACAGAAAAATTTTAAGAATATCAATAGTAAAAATATAAATATCGGTGTTTACAAATTGAAAAATTTATGTTAATATGTATAGGTACAGAACTATGATAACAGGAGAGAGCTATTATGAAGAAAATAATTTCTGTTTTTTGTGCAGTAATTGTTATAATATTATCTGTTTCTGTCGGTGCTTATGCGTTGACAGCAGAAGAAAGCAAAAATGCAATAGACGCAGCATATGATGCATATTTTACAGGTTTACCCGGTGATGTAAATAAAGACAGTGCGTTTACAGCATATGACGCAAGAACAGCACTTCTTGCTTCTGCAGGTTATACTGAGGGGGCAGACCTTACAAAGGCTGACCTTGACGGTGACAATGTTGTAACTGCAATTGATGCAAGAACTTTACTTCGTGTTTCCGCAGGGCTTGATGATGAAGCAATTCTTTCAAAAAACAATCAGCTTAAACTGTTCAATGCTTTTATGAACAGCATCAAGGCTGAAAAATTAGGTTTCAGAAAGTTCACAACTCAGCAGAATAAAGACATTACATACGACAACGCTGCTACAATCAATAAGTTCAATGACCAGATGAACAATCTTGCTCAGATTGCCGGCGAAAGCTCAATGGATATCCGTGATGAACTTCTTAAGGGCAAAGGCGTAACAACATACGCATACTCAAGCGGAATAAAAGAAGCTCAGGCAGATAATTATCCTGTTATAGGCAAAGATTATTCAAGCAGCCTTGCTATCGGTGATGTAAAGAGCATTGAATACAAGACAAACCAGACATATACTTACGCCCCCAAGACAAGCTACGGCACAAGCGTTACTCCTGCTGTTCTTACAGGTCTTGATGTGCTTACAGTGTATTTCAATTCTGAAAAAATTGCAGGTACTGCATCAAACGCAAACAGCGCATATGTAAAATGTTTTGATGTTCCTACAAATGAATCTGTTATGAAAGAATACAATTCTCTCAATGAAATGTTCACAGGTGAACTTGAAAGTATGATCGGTTCAATGAGTGTTTCAACCAATCATATTTCATACTATGATTCATACATTTCAATATACTTTGATCACGATACAAAAAAGATCTGCGCAACAGAATACAGTATGAATTGTGACATTTCAATAGCTCTTAAGTTTGACCTTTATAATCTTCTTCTCGGTATCGACGTAAGAAATCAGACTGTAAACATCGTAAATAAAGACATTTACAAGCAGGAATATTATTTCATCAGAAATTATCAGTCACTCGGCAGATAAAACAAATGAATAATAAAAAGCTGATTCATATGAATCAGCTTTTTTTTGTTGTTTATTTAAGCATTTTGCTCTTCATGAAAACTACCATGGCTGTCAGTGAAATAACAAGCGCACCGACAACAACAATCAGGAATCCCAGCGGACTTTCTGCAAAGGGAAGATTAAGGTTCATTCCGAATGCACTGAATATAAGTGTGGGAATTGAAAGCACAATTGTAATAACTGAAAGTACTTTCATTACAATGTTGAGGTTGTTTGAAATAACAGAAGCAAAAGCATCCATTGTTCCGCTTAAGATACCTGAGTAGATGTTTGCCATTTCGATAGCCTGTTTGTTTTCAACGATAACGGCTTCAAGCAGGTCAACATCTTCGGGGTATTTCTTGATTATTTCAAGACGGAGCATTTTTTCAAGAATTGCTTCGTTTGAACGAAGAGCTGTTGTGAAGTAAACCAGAGATTTTTCAAGTTTGAGAAGTTCAATAAGCTCTTTGTTTCTCTGTGATTTATGAAGCTCGTTTTCTACGCTTTCACTTTTTCTGTCGATATGACGAAGATATGTCAGGAAAAGTGAAGATGTTTTATAAAGTATCTGCAGAATGAAACGAGATTTCATATTGCTGTAAAAATCCTTTACTTTGCCGTTTGAAAACTGCTTGAGTATGGGAGTGTCTTCACTGCATACTGTAATAACAGCGTCTTCAACCACGATGATTGAAAGAGGAATTGTGCTGTAAAGCTCAGTTTCTGTTACTGTTTCAAGTGTGGGGATATTTACAAGAATCATTGTGTAATTATCTTCAATTTCAATACGTGAACGTTCGTCTGCGTCGAGAGCAGCTTTTAGTGCATCAATATCGAGATTGTACTTGTTGGAAATTCTGTTGATTTCCGATTCGCCGGGTGCAACAAGATTCACCCAACAGCCGGGTTCCGGCCCTGTTAACTCTTCAAGATAGTTGTTTCTTGTGATGTAACAGTTTGTCATATTATCAAATCCTTTCACGGCCGAACAAAACAAAGCCGTGAAAAGAGAAAAGTGTTCAAGGTTTTGTTTTATTCAGCGATTCTTCGTTTGGGGGGTATACCGGTTTCCGGACACGCGTCAGGAACCATTAAAAATCACTTCCTTTGTATAAATACTCTTTCATTATTTTATAACTTCGGGACAGATTTGTCAAGGAATTTAAAACAAAATTATCACAAAAAAACACAGCATTGCAAATGCACAATGCTGTGTGAAAATTTATCCTAATAATGATAAAATGTTTTTGTAAAATTCAAAAACTCTGAATGTTATATCCAGTATAAAAGCAACAATTCTGTTGTCTGACTTAAAATCATTATCGGATTCTTCCAGTACCTGACCGCTGTAGTTATCGGTTACAGAAAAGGCTTTCTGCTTTGCTTTTATTTTAAGCAAGTTGTCACTTTCAACGTAATTTACAGTGATGTTTCCGAAACCTGTTGTTTTTGTTCCGATTTCAACGTAAATCTTTTCACCGGGATTAAGAACTGCAGGTAATGTGTAGTCAATAGTGTTTTCCACACCTGAAACTTTAATGTTTTTAATAAACATCATGTTGCTTGCAGAAACGTTTTCTATAACAAGAACACCGTTGCCGTTTACAACTTCGTACATGCTGTTTGTGGATTCAAAATGCATGTAAATATCGCTGTTACTGTCGTTGCTCTGCATGAACTGGGGGAACTCGGCACTGCTCCAAGCATCCTTGAGATCATCTGTATAGAACAGTGTTTCAAGTAGATTGAGTGAGTTGGGCGCCCATTCGATCATTCCGTGGTAAAGACCGTCAATAATCCATGTGCGTTCGGGAATATAACCGCATGAGATATCAATTGTTCTGTCGGGTGAAATGCAGTTTTTGCCGATATCCGCTTTCTGAATATAATTTGAAGCAAATGGCTTGCCGTCTGCTGAACAGTATGCACCGCATGATGTTGAAAGGTCAACAATGCCGTCAGAAATTATGTCTGATGCAGTAACAAGGTCAATACCTGTATGTGAAATAACAGAAATTTCTGCGCCGAAAAGTTCAGCTTTTCTGAATGTGCCTGCAACGTCTTTCATGTAACCGTTTCTTACAAGATTTGCTTCTTCAACAAGCTTTTCGTTGCCGGGAGCTGAGAAGTATTCTCTTACAACACGGTCATATTCGCTGTCAACAACCATTTCAAGGTATGCGGGAGAATCCTTTGCGATGGGGTAAATAAGGTCTTTTGCCGCGTAATCAAGAATAGTGTTAAGAGTATATTCAGCAGGAATTGCGTTTATCAGACGGAAAATTTCAGAAATATCAGCTTCTATGTGAAGAATACTTTCAAGAAGATCTGCAACGCTTTCAAGATCAAGACTGATGAATTCACCTATAGGTGCAAGAAGGTCAGAAACAAAGTTTGAACCCTCGAGTATGGGGTTGTCAAAAACCATATCTTCAACCCTGCACTTGTGAGCATATTTATAAAGATACTGCGCTACAGCAACGCTGCCCTGGCTGAGTGAGTAAACGTCAACCTTGTCGTGACCTGTGTATTCGCACACTTCTTCAATATATTCATCAAGAAGATCTGCAATCTTATCGCCTGAAAGACGCCAGTCATACATGAAGTTGAAAACATGGTCGTCACCGATTTTTTCAGCAATGATTTCCATGTCAAGGAATTCTGAACCTGTATAGGGAATGTAACTGAGTGCATTGTTTCTTACAAAACCTGCAAAAGAAGTGTCTTCCACAGTTTCGTAAACAGGACGGAGATTGTAGTATGATGTTCCGTCAGGATTCATTCTGATGGGTTCAACAAGCTCTTTTACTACTGTTTTGAAGTATTCAAGAGGAGCATCCGCACTGAAAGAATCTGTGTTTTCACTCAGAACCTTTTTAACAACGTCTGCATTGAACGGGAATGCAACTTCTTCAGTGCCGTCGTCATTGACTTTAATAAGTGTTGTTGCACCGAAGCCGGATACAAGAATCATTGGCGTGTTACCGCAGTCACATTCATTGCTGTCTGCTGCAAAACCTACGCTTACAGATGAAAAAAGCATGATTCCTGCGATTATGAGGCTGACTAAAAGTTTTGTTGTTTGTTTCATATCGAAGTCTCCTTAAACAACATATTAATACTAATATATTTTAACAAAAATGTTACAGTCTGTCAATATATCCGCAGATTTCACAGAAATTATAATGTTGATTTTTTTTGATATTGCCGATATAATTGTAATATGTATAAATTCAGAAAAGAGTGTTTGAGTTGAGAGATAATTTTTTCAGAATTGATTATAAAGCAGGGGAGAATCCTGTTTTTTCTTACAGAAGTGGTCTCATGGTGTATGAGGAAATGTTTGCCGACGGTATGTTGGTCCCTGCAGGCTATAATGCGGCAGGTTATCCTCTCGATACTCTGCAGAATCTGCCCGAAAGACTCGATTCTTCTGATTGGCAGGAGCCGTCTTCATTCAATATTGAGCTTGATGGGCAAAGTGTTGATTTCTGCCTTAAATTCGTTGATTTCACCATTGAAGAAAAAGAAAAATCAACCGAGGGAATCCTTACTCTCGAAAGCGAACTCAAGCCCGTAAGAATAAAGATACATACTGTTCTTGACGGTACTCAGATGTTCAGCAGGTATTTTGAAATTGAAAATCTTTCATCTCAAAGCATTAATCTCAGCCGTCTTTCTCTTCTTTCAGGCGGTCTTGAAAATATGCAGAAAAACCGTTTCTGCCGGGATAATGAAATTGATGATTTTTACACATTAGGTTATTTTGAAAACACTCATTGGGCAAAGGAAGGACAGTTCACATTCAGAAAAGTGACTCCCGATACGCTTACAATAGATTCGCGTTTCAGAAGAGACAGATTCCGTCATCCGTTGGTGTTTCTTAAAAACAACATAACAGGTGTCACATATTTCTCTCAGATTGCCTACAGCGGCGGATGCAGATTCTCCGTGGATTACAACGCCACACGGGAAAATGACGATACATACATTTCTCTGACAGCTGAAATCACTTCTTATAACCCGTTTGCAGTTATCAGTCCATTCGAAAATTTTGTAACTCCGTCGGTTCATATGGGTGCTATCGTCGGAGGAATTGACGAAGCCGTAAACGAAATGCATTCTCATACAAGAAAATGTCTGCCGCCGACTTCACTTCTTGTTGGATTCGGAATGGGTGCAGAACATGATATGTCGGTTGAATGTACAAAGGAATATATGCGAAGTGCAGCCGAAATGGGTGCAGAAATATTTATTGTTGATGCCGGATGGTATTGTCCCGTGGGTGAACAGATGAAATGGGGAGAATACTGCGGAAACAACACACCTCACCCTGAACGTTACCCCTCCGGAATAAAGGAAATTTCAGACTATTGCCACGGGCTGGGTATGAAATTCGGTATGTGGGCAGATATTGAAAATGCAGGACGTCTTTCTGAAATCCATAATAATAAACCTGAATGGTTTGCAAAAGATATTTACGGCAGAAAAGCAGATTCTCTGCTTGATATGACAAACCCCGAAGTTGCCGAATGGTGTGAAAATGAACTTGCTGCAATGATTGAGAATTTCAGTCTTGATCTTCTCCGTGTTGACAACAACGGTTCTTTCAGAAGCTATTACGGTATCGGTGAAAAGGGTGATTGTAAGTCCTTGCGCAGATTCAATGCCGTATACCGTATGTATGAAAATCTGCAGAAACGTTTTCCCGGTGTTGTTTTTGAAAACTGTGCAGGCGGAGGCGGCAGAAGTGACCTCGGACTTATGCAGTATTTCAGCCATACATGGGTAAGTGATAATCAGCGTTCACCTTATTCTGTTATGATAACAAACGGAATGACAATGGCACTTCCGCCCGAAAAGGTAGACAGACTTTTTGCAGGAATGGGTTGTCATTCTCAGGGCGCACTCGATCTGCATATGCGTAATGTCATGCTCGGACATATGAGCCTTAACACTGTTGCTCCATTCGGAAAAGTGAATAATCCTTTGCAGATGGAATTTGTAAAACACAGTGTTGATATATATAAGAACTTTATAAGAGATTTTCTTCCCACATCTTCAATTTATCATCATACACCTGATACTGTTCAGGCGCACAGGGACGGATATATCTGCATGGAGCTTACCTCAGAAGAACGGACAAAGGGCGTTATTGCCGCATTTACTCTTGTAAAACCTGCTGCAGATAAATTCACCGTTTTTCCGAAGGGAATAAACGCAGGCAATACATATGTTGTAACTCTTGATAACAGCAACGAAGAGTTTGAAGTCAGCGGAAGACAGCTTATCTCTCACGGAATAACTGTCCGTATTTCATCTGCACTGTCTTCAGAACTCATACTTTACAGGCTGAAAGACTAAAAAATAAAAGTACATCTTCGCAGGAAGATGTACTTTTTCGTTTATTTTACGTTGTCTTAAAATTTTGAATCTGTATCAGAATAAGTTCTTGATGCTGTCGAAATCGGCAGTAGTCATATTTGCAAGCTTCTTGATGATGTCACGGATTCTGATAAGAAGATCTACAAAAAACATAGTTGTTGCCACCTTTCCGAAAAAATTCCACAAGAGTAATCCTGTTAGTATAAGTTTACAGTATAAATATTATGTAAATGTTTAGGTAGAATGAATAAAATGTAAACATTGGCTGTAATTTACATCATTTGAAATATAAATTGTGTAATATACACAAAAACTGCCTCATATGTGGAATATGAAGCAGTTTTAATTTTTAATTACATATTATCAAGCTCGATTGCTCTGTAAATAAGTTCACCGATGATATTCTTTCTGAGTTTTTCAAGAATCTGCATAAAGAATTTTACGATTTCGGGATATTCGGGTTCTTCGGGGTAGTATACCATGCATGCTTCCATGTTTCCGTCGTCACATACGAAGGGCTGTGAAAGAACGATACCGCCTTCGTTCTTGATCTGGAAACGAACATAAGAACCGATTTCTTCACTGTAGTCACGAAGGTTGATTGAATCGCCTGTTGCAATGATTTCACCGTCAGCAACCCATTCAACTGTGTAATCTGTTGTTGATTCGATTGTTGCTGTGATTACATCGTTTTCTTCATCTACAACAATGTTTGTAACCTTTGCGTAGTCGCCTGTACCTCTGAATTCTTCACCCATTTCAACCTTTGAAATTGTTGAGCAAGCAAAGAATGTACCGTTTTCCATAGCTGTACGAAGATTTTCTTCTGTGTTTTCGGGCATAAGCATCATATCAGCTGTAACACCGATTGTTGAAAGGAAGTGAGAGTCATCATTTGCAAAAGCCCAGATATTTCTGCCTCTGGGAATTGTGTACATAAGAAGGTTGTCCCAGATTATACGGTCGTATCTTGCAACTGTATCACGTTCGTTGTAAACTTCAACACCTACGCAGCTTTTATACTTAAGGAAAATATCTGTCCATGTCTTGAGGATTTCAGGATCAGAAGCCTTTTCAATATCGTGATGAACTGCATAGAAGTCACCGGGATGGTTGATGAAAGAAATACCGCCTGCTGCTTCTGTACCTGCAACGGGACCTTCGTAATCTTCCTCTTCACCCCACATGCCCTGGCCGTATCCGCAGAAGAAACCGTTAACGTGGTTCTTTCTCATAACAACACCGTTCATTTCGATACCCTGTGATACGTCAAGCATACCTCTGCCGTCACGGTCTGCACCGGTAGTGATTTCTGCATATCTTTCAGCGCTCATGGGAGTGAGCCATTTGATGTACTGGTTGTAACCGATGAGGGGAAGCATTTCGGGCTTTGTATCCCAACCCTTGTTTACAACACCGTGGTCTGTGATAGCAAGAATGTCATAATCACGTGCGTAGTATTCTTCTACAACGTCTTTAACATCCATTTCACCGTCACTGTAAAGAGTGTGAGTATGAAGCATAGCTTTGTACTGACCCCATGTTTCCCAGTCTACTGTTTCATAAGGATTTGTAATTGTGTATTCAACTGTGTTTTCTGCAAATGCGGGAACTGCAATTGTTGCGAGCATGATAACTGCAAGAACAGTTGAAATTAATTTTTTAGAAAATGATTTCATAAAAATTTCCTCCTTTTTTTAATACGGAACTATAATACCATATTTTTAATATAAAAAGCAATAAAAAAATCTTTTTGTTGCATGTTGCACAAGCATAGTATTATGTTTTTTGTGCAACTTTCAGGATTTCTGTTTTGTATTGCAGTTATAATATAATTTATATTATTTTTTTCTATTGTAAAATTATCATATTGTGATATAATATATAAGTATTACTATATTTGGATGTGAAAATCTTGACCGGAATCAGAAATGCAAAAAGAATAGTTTTTAAAGTGGGTACTTCCACTCTTACATATTCAACGGGAAAAACAAATATCCGCAGAATGGCAAAGCTTGTTTCAATACTTTCCGATCTTCGCAATGAAGGCAGGGAAATTGTTCTTGTTACATCCGGTGCAATCGGTGTGGGTGTAGGCAAACTCGGACTCAAAGAAAGACCTAAGGACACTCCGGGCAGACAGGCTGCCGCATGTATCGGTCAGTGTGAACTGATGTTTATGTACGATAAATTCTTCTCAGAGTATTCTCATACAATAGGTCAGCTTCTTATAACAAAGAGTGACGTTGAGAATGAAGAAAGAAGAAATAACCTTATAAATGCATTCAATACAATGTTTGAATACGGTGCAATTCCCATCGTCAATGAGAATGACTCAGTTGCTGTTGAAGAAATTGTTTACGGTGATAACGACAGCCTTTCAGCAATTGTTGCAAAACTCATAAATGCAGATGCGCTTGTAATTCTTACCGATATTGACGGCTTGTTTGACGCAAATCCGCAGGAGGATATGAATGCAAGACTTATTCCCGTTGTGGATGAGATTACCCCTGAAATAAAAGCTCTTGCAGGTGATGCAGGTTCAAACAGAGGTACAGGCGGAATGATAACAAAGCTCAACGCTGCCGAAATCTCCACAGGTGCAGGAATAGATACCGTTATTATGAGCGGAACTGATCCCCGTGAAATTTATAAACTTATTGACGGACATCAGATAGGAACATTTTTTGTTGGCAAAAAGGACTGATATTATGGCTGAAAATACATATCTTGTTGATATCGGAATTAAAGCGAAGGAAGCATCAAAGGTGCTGTCTGTTGCATCTTCCGAAACAAAAAACAATGCACTGCGTGCAATTGCACAGTCATTGAAAGAAAATGCGGAAAAAATAATTTCCGAAAATAAAAAGGATCTTGAAAACGGTCGTCGGAACAATCTTTCAGATGCAATGCTTGACAGACTCATGCTCGACGGTTCAAGAATCGAGAAAATTGCATCGGCAATTATTGAAATTATTGCTCTTGATGATCCTGTAGGTAAAACCATTTCCGGTGTTACCCGTCCCAACGGACTCAATATAACAAAAGTCAGTGTGCCTCTTGGTGTAATTGCCGTAATATACGAGGCAAGACCAAATGTAACTGCAGATGCTGCAGCACTTTGCCTTAAATCAGGTAATACTGTTATTCTCCGCGGCGGTAAGGAAGCAATTAATACAAATAAAGCCATGGCAGAAGTTATGAGAAGTGCCGCAGAGAGTGCTTCTCTTCCTGCAGATTGTATTCAGTTTATTGAAAAAACAGACAGAGAAACAGCATCGGAGCTTATGAAACTCAATGAATATGTTGATGTTCTTATTCCCAGAGGCGGAAAAGGACTCATTCAGTCTGTTGTGAAAAATTCTACAGTTCCCGTAATCAGAACGGGCGAAGGCAACTGCCATATTTATGTGGATAAAGATGCTGATATCGATATGGCGGCTGAAATTGTGCTTAATGCAAAGACTTCTCGCGTTTCAGTCTGCAACGCATGTGAAAGTCTTCTTGTGCATAAAGATGTTGCTGAATTTGCACTTATTGCAATAAAAGAACAGCTTGATAAGAAAAACGTTGTGATTATAGGCGATGAAGCTGTACAGCAGATTCTTCCCGATGTTGTTCCTGCAACGGAAGATGACTGGTATGCAGAGTATCTTGATTACAAAATTGCAGTAAAAGTTGTTGACAGTATTGATGATGCAATTGCACATATTGCAAAGTACAGTACCGATCACAGCGAGAGTATTATCACCGAAAATTACAGTGCAGCTGAGAAATTTGCAAATGAAGTCAATTCTTCTGCTGTATATATCAATGCAAGTACAAGATTCACAGACGGCGGTGAATTCGGTTTCGGCGCAGAAATAGGTATTTCAAATCAGAAACTGCACGTAAGAGGCCCTGTAGGACTTCCCGAACTTACATCCTACAAATATGTTATCAGAGGTAACGGACAGATCAGATAATTGGAGGTTATAACTTGAACGAAGATAAGAAAACTGAACCTCAGGAAATAAATGAAGACATAACAGCTGATATCTTGCTGAAAAACAGCAGATCTTTTTTTGCACGGTCTGAAGAGCCTCTGGAAAATGAAACTCCTGCAGAGCCTGAAAAGACTGATGAAAAAGCTGAAAAGAAAAAAGAAAAAAAAGATAATAAAAAGCAGGAAAAACTCCGTCGAAGAGAAACAAAAGCAAAAAAATATCCCGATAAATTGTCTTTTCTTCTCGGTCTTGTGATTTTTATTTTTGCTGTTATAGGTATGGTGCTTCTTGTGTGGAACAGTGTTACCTATATAAAAAGCACTATTGATACAGGCAGCGAATTTGCAGATTACAATGAATATCTCAAACCGATTGTTGCTGTTGATCCCGACACATTTGATGATATAACTGCTGCCGATCAGAAACAGCTGCTTAATGCCGCTATATGGTCAATTCTCAGTGCAGATGCAACTCCCGATACTTATTCCTATTCAGGCGGTTATCTGCTTATTCCCGCAAAGGATGTTGAGAGTGCATATATATCAATTTTCGGTCCCGAAACGGCAAAATCAATAACCCATTCAACAGTTCAGGGCTATAACTGCGTTTTTGAATACGACAGCACAGGCGCAGTTTATAAAATTCCCGTTACAACCATTTCACCTATTTACACTCCGCAGGTAACAAAAGTTGAAAAATCAGGCACAGCACTTGTTGTAACTGTAAATTATCTTGTTTCTGAAAGCTGGTATCAGGATGATGAGGGTAACTTTGTTACTCCTGAGCCGGATAAGGTAATGCAGATAACACTTCAAGAACTGCAGGGAAGTTATTATATCAACTCAATAAGAACAGTTTCTTCAACTGTTCCCGAAACTATAACATTTGAAATGACAACAATTACAGAAGACAGTTCAGAACCCGTTTCGCAGATAGTTCCCGAAACTATTCCCGAAACAACAACAGCAAAAACACCTGAAAAAACAACCCTTGGGGGAAGAGTGTAAACAGTATGTTGCAATTATGTAACAATTATGAGTATATTGTTTACAGTTTGTTAACAAAAGGGTATAAAAAATACAAAGGAAGTTGCTTATAATAAGCACATACTTAATATTAAAAATTCCTTTTCATTTTATTTTCTCTTCCCCGAAAAAAACCACGGTTTTACCGTGGTTTTTTTCTTTTATTTCGAATTGCGAAAAAAGTATTGAAATAATATAAAAATTTTTATATTATTTAATTATAACAGTTTCGGGAGAAAATCAGAATGAAAATAAAACTTGATTTCAATAAAACTTACGGCAGGTTTGAAGGTTTCGGTGCCAGCGGTGCCTGGTGGGCGCAGGAAGTTGGCGGATGGGATCATATTGATCCTTCCAGCGGTCTTGCAGTAAGGGACAGAATATCTCAGCTTCTTTACAGCAAAGAAAAAGGAATAGGACTTCGTACCTACCGTTATAATATCGGTGCCGGTTCGGCACATTCCGGCAACGGTGATATAGGCAATCCCCTGAGACGGACAGAAAGTTTTGATGCCGGTGAGGGGAAATACGATTTCAGCCGTGACAAAAATGCCGTATATATGATGAAACAGGCTGCGGCAGACGGTGCTGATGAAATCATTTTGTTTGTAAATTCTCCCGTTGAAAGGCTTACAAAAAACGGTTGGTCACATCTTGGTAAATGGCAGATAATGAGGGATAATCTTGCTTTCCGTAATTATAAATCATTTGCATCCTATTGTCTTGATGTGACAGAACATTTTGTTGATGAGGGATTACCCATAAAATATCTTTCACCCATAAACGAACCTATATGGATATGGAACGGCGGTCAGGAGGGATGTCATTACAGTCCTCTGAGTGCGGCACTTGTAATGAAGCGCTTTGCCGACGAAATGAATAAAAGAGAAAAACTGCGTGATGTCAGACTTTCCGGTGTGGAATCGGGAGACGTCCGTTGGTTCAATAAGTCATATACAAGAGCACTTATGTTTTTCAGAAGCGTAAGGGAAAGAATTGATGCAGTAGATGTTCATTCCTATTGTCTTCCTTTGCCCATTCCCGTAAAAGGCTTCAATAACAGAGTTGCATTTGTCACACGATACAGAAAATGGCTTGATAAACACTATCCCGATCTTGAAGTTAAAATGAGTGAATGGTGTCATATGAATGGCGGAAGAGATAAGACTATGAATTCCGCACTTGTTACAGCAAATATCATTTATGAAGATATTTCCATTCTCAACGTTTCTTCTTGGCAGCATTGGATTGCCGTTTCAGAAGTTGATTATTGCGACGGTCTCATTTACATAAATCTTGAAGATAAATCTTTTGAAATGACAAAACGATATTATGTAACGGGAAATTTCTCTAAATATATTCCCTTCGGTGCAGAAAAAATCGGTACAGAGTGTGAAAACAAGAATCTTAAGGTTCTGGCTTTCAGAAAAGACGATGAAAATGTATTGATTGTAATCAACGATACGGAAAAATGTGAAAAAATTACACTTGAGGATGCAAAGGGAAGCGTAAGAATTATCGTAACAGATAAGGATAATGACCTTACGGAAAAAATTGCAGAAAAAGACATTGTAATTTCGGCAAAGAGCGTTAATACAATAATTTTTTGATTTAAGGATGTGTTTTGCTTGAATATAAAACAGACGGCAAACAATGCACTCGGCTTGTTCAGAAATAACTGGAAAACTCCTCCTGAAGGCAGATATATGAGCATAAAGGAAATCACTTCACTGTCAGTGGGCGGTATAGGTGTAAAACTTATTGTTCATTGTATCAGTCAGATGATAATTGCCACAAATAATACATTGCTCGGCAATACAATCGGTATTGATGCAAAGTCACTTTATATAATTTATATTATCGGTCTGCTTTCATCATTTCCGCTGACAGGTATCAGAGCAAATATGATAGACAATACCCGAAGCATGAAAGGTAAATACCGTCCGTACATAATAACAATGGGTATTCCCACTGTTATTATCGGTATTTTTATGATTATGCTTCCCTATGAGAGCATGACTCTTTTCTGGAAATGTTTCTGGGTACTTCTTTGTAACATCGGTTTTCAGTTCTTCTTCAACTTTATGACCGATGCTTACGACAGCCTTATAAATGTTCTTTCCCCCAATTCAATTGAGCGTTCAGACGTGCTTTCAATACGTTGTATTGTTGAAAATCTTTCACCCTCAATTGCAAATATATTTTTCCCCATTGTTGCAAAACTCATAACAGGGCAGGATACTCTTTATGATTTAAGAGTTTACAGAATTCTGTTTCCGCCTCTGCTTTTTGCAGGATTCCTTATTTCGATTGTGGCTTATGTCAATACGGAAGAAAAAATTGTAAGACCTAAAAAGCATATTGTTCAGGTTCGTTTTTCAGATGCATTCAGAGCAGTTGCATCAAACAAATATTTCTGGATAATTTCTCTTGCAGGTTGGATGGGATTTCTTGAAGGCTCCTTTGCAAGTATAATGGGTTGGATGTATCACTATCAGTCAGCCTGTTCAGCAGGGCAGTATGCCGTAATTACCGCAATTGCAGGTAATGCCTCTTTCTGGCCGAATATTGTGGCTCCGTTTTTTATCAGAAAATACGGTAAGAAGAAAATTATAATTTTCTCAAATGTTCTCAATATCGGGCTTATTGCACTTATGCTTCCCGTTGTACGTATGACCGGTACTGCAAATATAATATGGATGCTGCTTTTCTGCTCATTTGTAAATCAGTTTATAACATCTCTCGGTCATCTTATTACTCCCAGTATCAATGCAGATATAAGAGATTATCAGCAGTATATTTCGGGAGAGAGAATTGACGGTATGTTTGCCGCTGTAGGACTTATCGGTAATGTAATCAGTATGGTAACAAGCGGTGTGCTTCCGATAATTTATGACAAGGTAGGACTCAACGCTCAGACAGCCGTTTCCCTCGGTTACAGTGCAAACAATGTTTATGATGTACTTTATAATCATGAGTATTTTGTAAATATCAGCAGTGTTCTTGTTATTGCGTCTGTTATAGGTGCGGTAATGAATGTAATTCCCATGTTCTTCTATGACTTTACCGAAACAAAACAGAAAGCTATGATGCGAGTGCTTCGTATAAGAGCTGCATTTGAAGACAGAGATACCGATTCTCTGACGGAAGAAGCACGCAGTGAGGTTGCCGGTATTATAGAAAATGCGCAGATTTTCAGTAACAAGTCTGTATCGGCAGGCAAAACAAAAGAAGCAAAAGCGGAAAATGAAGAAATTGAAATTTCAAAGTTCATAATGCAGGAGCTTAACCGTTACAACACTGCTGAGGGCAGATATGCACTTTCTCTTGCTGAAAAAATTGCAGCGGCAGGACTTGCAGGATACATTTCAGCAGAAGTTGTAACAAAGGCAGATATCCGCAGTATGCCCTGTGTCACTGCAGAAGAAAAAGCTATCCGCAGCTTTGCAAAAAAGATGTACCGCGATATAAAGTATTCTGCAAAAGCGGTAAAACGTTATTTCCCCGACGGTATAAAGGAATTTGATTATTCTGTTCTTGAGGAGCTTTACAAAGAGGAGTACAATGCAGAAGTTGCGCTTCAGAATGCTCTTAAAGGTATGAAAAATGCAAAAGAAAACGGTGAAGACATAAGCGTACACCGTAATGCTGTTGCAAGTTGCAGAACACGCAACAGAAAAGTCAAGGAAATGATAAAAAAGGCAACCCATCAGAATTCTGTTTATTACTCAGCTGCTAAGCCCTGGCTTGATGCATGCAAAACAATAAAACAGAACGAAAATTACAGTAATTACAGAACACTTCTGGAAAAAGCATAAAAAAGTCTCATCGGTTTACCGATGAGACTTTTTTTATGTTTCTGAATTATTTCTTTCCTTTAAACTGCTGTTTCATTCTTAGTTCCTTTGAAAGAATCTTCTTTCTGAGTCTGAGACTCTTTGGTGTTACCTCAAGGATTTCATCATCACTGAGGAATTCCATGCTCTGTTCAAGGCTGAGTGTTGAATGGGGAACAAGACGGAGTGCATCGTCAGAACCTGATGCACGTGTGTTTGTCATCTGCTTCTTCTTGCAGACGTTACAAACGATGTCTTCATTCTTTGCGCATTCACCGCAGATCATGCCTTCATAAACGGGAACACCGGGACCGATGAAGAGTCTGCCTCTGTCCTGAGTATTGAAAAGACCGTATGCTGTGCTTTCACCTGTTTCGTGAACAACAATTGAACCTCTGTCGCGAGTCTGGATATCACCCTTGAAAGGCTCATAACCTGCAAAGAGATTGTTCATAACACCGTAACCGTTTGTGTCTGTGAGGAATTCGCTTCTGTATCCGATAAGTCCTCTTGCGGGGATCTTGAATTCAAGATGTGTTGTGCCGCCGTCACGTATGCTCATATCTTCAAGCTCACCTTTACGTGAACCGATTTTTTCCATTACTGCACCAACATAGTTTTCGGGTACTTCAACAATAAGAAGTTCCATAGGTTCAAGTGTTTCACCGTTGTCACCTTTTTTGAGGATAACCTTGGGACGTGAAACAGCAAATTCGTAGCCCTGTCTTCTCATTGTTTCAATAAGGATTGAAAGGTGGAGTTCACCTCTGCCTGAAACCTTGAATGAATCAGTTGTTTCTGTTTCTTCAACTCTCATGCTGACGTTTGTTTCAACTTCCTTGAAAAGTCTTGCACGGATGTTTCTTGAAGTAACAAATTTACCTTCCTGACCTGCAAAGGGGCTGTCATTGACCATGAAGTTCATTGAAATTGTGGGTTCATCTATTTTAACGAAGGGAAGGGGATCGATACAATCAACAGAACAGATTGTTTCACCGATATTGAGTCCTTCAATACCGGAAACAGCAACAATGTCACCTGCTTTTGCAGATTCAACTTCTGCTCTTCTGAGTCCTTCAAACTGATAAAGTCTTGAAACTTTTACGTTCTGAGTTGTGCCGTCCTGCTTGCAGATTACAACATTCTGACCCATTTTGACAGAACCTCTTTCAACTTTGCCGACACCGATTCTGCCTACATAATCATCGTAGTCAAGTGATGAGAAAAGAAGCTGCAAAGGCTGTTCGGGATCGCCTTCGGGAGCATCGATATTGTCAATGATTGCCTGAAGAAGAGGCTGCATATCGCCTTCACGTACATCTGAATCAAGTGAAGAATATCCTTCTCTTGCAGATGCATAAACAACGGGGAATTCAATCTGGTCATCGTCAGCGCCAAGCTCAATGAAAAGGTCAAGCACTTCGTCAACAACTTCTGCAGGTCTTGCACCGGGACGGTCAATCTTGTTGATAACAACAAGGGGCTTTTTGCCCAGAGCAAGTGCCTTTGAAAGAACAAATCTTGTCTGGGGCATACAACCCTCGAAAGCGTCAACGAGAAGAAGCACACCGTCAACCATCATCATGATTCGTTCAACTTCACCGCCGAAGTCAGCGTGACCGGGAGTGTCGATAATATTGATTTTAACATCCTTGTAATGAACGGATGTGTTTTTTGAAAGGATTGTGATTCCTCTTTCTTTTTCAAGGTCGTTAGAGTCCATAACACGTTCTGCAACCTGTTCGTTTGCTCTGAATGTACCGCTCTGATGAAGCATCTGGTCAACAAGTGTTGTTTTACCGTGGTCAACATGAGCAATAATAGCTATATTTCTTAAATCCAAAGTTATACCTTCTTTATCTTTTTCTACCTATATATAATACTATATACTGCATTATAATGGCAATAGTAAAAACAGCCAAAAATAGAATTCAGCAAAAAGACTGTTTATTAAAATTAAATATTTTATTTACATTTATAACGTTACAATGTATAATTATAAAAAAAAGTAAAGATGAGGTGCAGTTATGAAAAATTTCAAACGCACAAGAAATGCCTGCTATTTTACATATGTTGCAATGGCATCAATTTTTTCACTTCCGCCGCTTCTGTTTGTTACATTCCATGAAACATATAATGTTTCGTACACACTGCTGGGCACACTTGTACTTGTGAATTTCTGTACGCAGCTATTAATTGACCTTGCATTTACGTTCTTTACAAAATATTTCAATATTAAGCTGTCTGTAAGAGTAATGCCTCTTCTGACATCTCTCGGAATGGTGATTTATGCCCTTGTGCCGATGCTTTTCCCTGAGTATGCGTATATTGGTCTTGTTACGGGAACTGTGATTTTTTCTGTTTCTGCAGGTCTTAGTGAAGTTCTTCTGAGTCCTCTTGTGGCTTCAATTCCTTCGGATAATCCTGACAGGGATATGTCAAGACTTCATTCACTTTACGCATACGGTGTACTGATTGTGGTTGTTGTAAGCACTGTTTTCCTTAAAGTTTTCGGTACTGAGAACTGGATGTATCTTACATTATTCTGGGCATTCCTGCCGGTGGTATCATTTGCTCTTTTCTGCACATCACCCATGCCTGATGTTAATGTTTCGCATGATTCACATGAGGGCAGAAAGAAAAAGAATTCGGGAATGGCACTTTGTGTGCTTTGTATATTCCTCGGCAGTGCTGCTGAAAATTCAATGACAAACTGGATCTCCAGTTATATTGAAAATGCGCTCAATATTCCCAAAATAGTCGGTGACGTTGCGGGAATGGCTTCATTCGCAATTCTTTTAGGTATCGGAAGAACACTTTATGCGAAATACGGCAAAAATATTTCAAATGTTCTTCTTGTCAGCATGATAGGTGCAGGTGTCTGCTATATTACTGCAGGTTTCAGTTCAAACATTATAATTTCAATGATTGCTTGTATTCTCACCGGTTTGTGTACATCAATGCTCTGGCCCGGTACACTTATTCTTATGGAAGAAAAATTCCCCGCACCGGGAGTTGCGGCATATGCACTTATGGCGGCAGGCGGAGACTTCGGAGCATCTGTTGCACCTCAGCTTTTAGGTGTTGTTGTGGATAAAGTAACCGTAAGTGAATTTGCAATAAATCTCAGCAATTCAGTTGCACTGACACCTGAACAGATCGGCATGAAAGCAGGTATGCTTATGGCGTCGCTTTTCCCTGTTGCAGGAATTGTGCTTATACTTTTTATGAAAAAGTATTTTTCACGGGTTTCAAAATAAATAAAAAACGACAACGAATTTCGTTGTCGTTTTTTTTATTCGTTTTGTTTATTATTCTACAGGAATAACAACATCGTACTGCTGGAGATACATGCCCTTGCCGTAGTCTCTTGCTCTGAAGATAACTTCATCTTCATAAACTTCAACAGCGTAACCGATTGAGTATTCGTTGTATTCACCGTCTGCGTTGCCCTTACCTACTGCAGGAACGTTTACAGCGTGAATGTTTTCACCGATCTTTTCATATGTATACTGGCCCATGCCAAGGTGAAGGTGACCGCTGATAAGAATAACATTCTTGTGTGAATCAAGGATTTCCTGAATTGCTTCACTCTGATCGCCTACATGACCTGCATCCTTGTTTGTGCCGTTACCCCAGGGGATAGGAAGACCGTGAGAATTCTTGAGAGGCTGATGAAGAATAACAAATACGGGTTTGCCGTCTGCTGTAGCTTCTGTAAGAGAAGCATCAAGCCATTCAAGCTGAGCATCGCTGATGTATGCTTCTTCCA
This sequence comes from Acutalibacteraceae bacterium, assembly GCA_045658165.1. Lineage (GTDB taxonomy): Bacteria > Bacillota > Clostridia > Oscillospirales > Acutalibacteraceae > UBA1081. Next base: position 47,224 of record JAZOUN010000115.1, on the reverse strand, counting down.
TAACTGATTTATCTGAACCCATAACAACGAATGTGTAACCGTTGATTTCTTTTGTGTAGCTCATTGAATCAATTATTTCTTCTTCGTAAGCGTTGAAGCAAGCTGTGAATCTGCCGAGTGATTCTTCGTAATCACGGAGTCTGATGTCGTGGTTACCTGTTGCAAGAACAAGGTGTTCACCGTAATTGTACTTGCTGAAGATTTCGTTTACCATAGCCCATTCTGATTCGAGGCAGTTTTCTGTAATGTCGCCTGCAAGAACGAAAGCGTTCTGTGTTGTAGCAGCATTGTCGATATCCTGCATCATAACGTCAAGGTACATACGGTTGTTGTTGAAAGCATTTACCTGAGAGTCACCGACAGCTGTGAATGTAAGCTGTACTTCATCAGGATTGAGCGCCTGAATTGGATCGTCTGTTGAAGGAGCTGCGAAGCTTCCTGTACTCATCATAATTGCAAGGATAACAGAAGCAAACTTCTGAATAACACCTGCAAGAGTGCTGAATAAAGGATCTAAAAGTGTCATAATTGCCATAGTGTTTGTTCACCTTTCTTTTATAAATTACCGTTTTCGCGGATTTTATACGATTTATCAGAATGTCTGGAGATCTGCTGAAACTCTCAGAATAATTCTTGCGTCTGATGCTGTTGTTCTTTCATTGAAGTCACAGTCAACGATTATATCATCAAGTTCCTGAACCTCGTCAAGTTCTGCTGTTATACGGAGAACCTTTCTTGCGTCTGATGCTGTGATTGTGCCGTCACGGTTTGCGTCACCGAGAACAATTACAGTGTATGCAAGTTCTGAGTTTTCATTTTTGAGAACGTATCCGGGAATCATAAGTTCGTCATCTGCAACTGTATTACCCTGAGCGTCAACAACTGTCCAGTTGCCGTTTTTGATTTCTGCTTTGAACTCTGCAACAGTTTTTGAGTCCTTTGAAATAACTGCCTTTGCTTCGTCAGTTACAATGAATCTGTCACTGTCGAAAACAACAGTTGTGATTGATTCAAAACCGCATACTGTACATTTGCCTGCGTCATCAAGATTGTGACCGAGTGCGGGAGTTTCATCTGCTGTGTATGTATTACCGCAAGCACATGTGTAAGTTGTGTAACCTTTTTCTGTACAAGTGGGAGCTGTTAGAACTGAGCTGTAGTCATGTTCTGTAACGGGGATTTCCTCAGTGTAAGAATTGTCGCAGAATGCACATTTGTACTCTGCTGAACCTTTTTCTGTACAAGTGGGAGCTTTTGTTACAGTCATTTCATAACTGTGGTCTGCAACTGCAGTTTCTGCATCTTTGTAATTGTTGCCGCAGTTTTTACATGTATATGTTGTATAACCTGTTGTCTGACAAGTGGGAGCAGTCACTACTGCTTTATAATCGTGTGAGATAATATCTTTTTCGTCAGCGACATAAGAATATGAACAAGCTGTACATGTATATGTTGTGAAACCTTTATCTGTACATGTGGGAGCAGTTACAACTGCATTGTAGTTGTGGCTGAGCATGTCTGTTTCATCACCGATGTATGAGTGTTCACAATTTTTACAAGTGTAAGTTGTGAAACCTGCTGCCTGACAAGTGGGAGCAGTTACAACAGCGTTATATTCATGGGGGATAACATCTGTTTCATCACTATTGTATGAGTAATCACATGCGGTACATTTGTAGGTTGTGAAACCTTTTTCTGTACAAGTGGGAGCTGTTACCAGTGTTTCATATGTATGTGCAGCTTCAACAATGCTGTCTGTATATGTGTGGTCACAGACTGTACATTTGTAAGTTGTGAAGCCGTTTTCTGTACATGTGGGGGGAGTTACTGTTGATTCATAAGAATGACCTTTTGCAGCAACTTCATCTGCTGTGTAGGCTTTTTTACAAACAGTACATGTGTAAGTTGTGAAACCTATATCTGTACATGTGGGAGCAGTAACTGCACTTTTGTATGTGTGCTTTTCTGTTGCAGGGATTTCAGTACCCTTTGTTATAACAGCACTGCAGCCGTTACATGTTGTGTCGCCTGTGTAACCTGCTGTGCCGCATGTTGCATCTTTCTGACCTGAAACAGAAGTTCCGCCTTCATGATTTGCTGCATTCTTGGGAATTGTTGTTTCTGTTGAAATTCCGCAGATTGAACATTCAGTTATTGTTTTACCTTCCTGCTTACAGGTTGCAACAACGTCGGTTCTTTCTGTATATTTGTGAAGGTTGATGCTGCCTGATACTGTTTTGAGAGATGTTCTTGCATCATTCATAAGAAGAATGTCTGATGCAATTGAGAATGTTGCTGTGTCAGCAGTACCTGTGACATCAAATCTGATTTCAGCAAGTGTGTATAAACATTCGGTTGCATTTGCTGCATATGATATATAATCGGCAGCGATAAGTGCTACAGATACTTTTCCTGAACCGTTGTTAACAATCGCTGTTAAAACACCTTCTTGTTCATCATTTACAATCTGTGTAAATGCAGGTGTAACAGAATCACTGTATGTAAGAGTGAAGTTGCCTGCGTTGAGCTTTGCAACATTATATGCGATTTTAACAGTTACAATAACCTGTTTTGCTTCAGCATCAAGTGCACTTTCAAGAATAAAGAGGTTTGAGCTGAGTTTGTAAGGCTTTGCATTTGTTTTGCAGAAGCTGTGAGCAGCACTGCCGTAATCACAAGTGATTTTAAGCCCTGAGATTCCGTCAAAAGCATTTTTGCCTATGCTTGTTACAGTTGAGGGAATAGTTACAGAGGCATATTTTGTGTTTTTGAAAGCATAGTTGCCGATTGTTTTTACGCTTGAAGGAATGTTTACGGTTGTAAGTGCTGAACAGCCTTCAAAAGCTGACTGACCGATGCTTGTAACTGTATTGGGGATTGTTACGCTTGTTACATTGTTGAGTGTTCTGAACACATTGTTACCAATGCTTGTAACACCGTTTTCAATAACAATCTTTGTTGCTTTGTTTACAGGTTTTTCTGCAGTTGCTTTGTAAATTTCATCCCAACGCTGACCGTTATCACCGTTGCTGAAATTTTTCATTGCACCTGAGCCGTATACTGTGACTGTTTTTGTTTTTGAATCATACTTCCATTTAACATTTCCGCCGAGTGAAACGTCGCTTGTTACAAGTGCAGATGCATCAATGTCAAATACGCTTTCAAGCTCTGCAGCCGGAAGATAAACAACAGCCATAAGCACTGCCATAATGACTGAAATGAATCTCAAAACGCTTTTTTTCATTTTGCACAACCTCCTGATATAGTCGTGGATATATATACTAATAATAAAATAAAATAAATAAAAAGTCAATACAAAATCAGGCAGATTTCTTCTTTGGAGTACTGATTATTTTCCACAGTTTGCCCGTGTATTTTTCAAATGCCCATGCAACGGGAACTGTGACAACAAGACAAAGAATAAAGTAAACATAAACATTGAAATCCGCAACACCGAGTGCCTTGAAAATTATCATGGGAATTCGCTGCATAATGTAAAGTCCGAACAGATTTTTGCCGCACCACATGAGAATTTTGTTGTGGAAAGATACTCTCATTGTAAGAACCACAACAAATGCAGTAAAGAACAGCATGTTCAGCTCATTATATATGAAACCTGATGATCTGTTCATTGTGAAATAAGCAGTTCCTGCGGCTGTTGCGATGAATGTGATTATATAAATCAGAATATTGTGATTTATGATTTTTTCAATTTTCTCTCTCAGAAGTGAGTACCATATACCGCAAGCGTAACACAGAATTGTATCAAACCAATAACTGTCTTTAAGATCAAAAAAGAAAAGAATGAAAATGTAAGCAAGACATCCGATTGTAACAAGCACAGCGGCAGGATAATAGTTGCCCTTGTCACGGCATATTTCAAAAGCAATAAATGTGATAAGATACGCCACAACAACAGCAAAAATATACCAGTTACTGTTACCCACCGCATCCCAGCCTGTGAATGACAGCAGATACTGTGAAACGGGGAATGTTTTTCCGAGAATTGTCTGCACAATAATGAAAATGAGAACTGCAATGTCAAATCTGAAATATGTGCCGAGGATTCTTGTTACGGGAATTTTATTGATATAGTTCATTCCCTTTTTCTTTATCGATTCCATTACACCGTAACCGGAATAGAAAAGGAACAATGTGACCATTGCCTGTCCGATATACTGAAAAATCTTTACATAAAACGATTCAACCGGTGAAGAGAATGTAACATAACTGTTGAAATGGCTGAAAAATACAATCAGGATAAAAATTCCCTTGATTGACATTGTTTTATCAACGGACATGTAATCGGTCATATATTTTTCACCGTTTGCAGGTTTCAGCTGAACTTTATAAAGGCACAGAAGAACGAAAAGGCCAAAAAATAAAAACATCATAATTTTCCGCCTCTTTTTATAAATTCTTCATTGTGTTTTTGTTTGAACTCATCTGTATATTCATAATTCCACAATGCTTTTATGCCGTCGAAATTCTCTGTTGTTTCGTCAGGGAAAATTTCAGCCGAGCCTTTTTCATAAGGCAAAGTCAGTTTTACTGTGCCGTTTGCCGAAATATAAAATTCCTTTGCAAAAGCTTCAGCGACTTTGTTTGCGGGAATATGTCTTTCTTCGTTATATTTTATTTCAGTATTGGGACAAAGAACAACGGGAGCTGCAGCAAATTCATAGAATTTTGCAGATGTACCGTGATGACCGTGATGAGAAAGCTGAAGAATATCACATCTGAGATGTCCGGCGTATCTGACTTCAAGAATTTTGCTTGATTCAGCACTTGCATCACCGGGGAAAAGCACCTTTGTATTTTCTGCATACATCATGAGTACGGTTGATGAGTTGTTGTAATCGACACACGGTGCGGGCCACACATCCTCATGAGTGCAAAGAACTTCAAATTCAAGATTTCTGACATAGAAATGCTGACCTGTATGGAGTTTTACAACGGGAATACCGCTTTCTTTTACTGCTTTGAAGAAACTTTTTCTGAAACCTTTGCCGGCGCCGTCCCAGTTTGCATTGTCGCGATGTTTGTCATCAACAAAGTTGTAATAAAATCTTTCAATTTCAGTATCTGCCATATTATAAAGCAGATAGTCGGTACATTTGCAGATATGGTCATCATGACCGTGGCTGAGGAACCAACCTGAGATGCGTATTTTTTCTCCTTCGGGAGTCATTGAACGCAGGAAATCATGGATTCTGTCATTATCGTGGACAGAATAGAAATGTGCGCTGTCAATAACAAAAAAGCTGTTGTCAGCACAACGGATTATGTAACACATTCCGCAGTCAATAAGGCTGTGGTCTGTTTCAAACTGATAAATTTCTGTGTTGCACACTTTCTGATATTCAGCTTCTTCAATGGCTACGGGAGCAGTAAAGCTGTCTGCTATAAGACGGGCAGACTGACTGCAGGGATTGAAGTAATACTGCAGTGTAAGACCGTTGCCTTTTAATGTAAAATGAATATTTCCGGCAATGTTGTGCCCCTGGGACACAACAAAACCGGACTTTTCTAAAAGATTTTTGTATTCTGAAAATGTTTTTTCATCGCAGGGTGCAAAAATGCGCATAAAGGTATTGTCCCCGCAGTTGTATTCTGTGCTGTTGCTGAAATTTGCGAATTCGGGAAGTCTGTCAAAAATATTCATAAAAAAACCTTCAATATAAAATTAGTTTAAACCTGCAGAAATACGCAGAATTGTTCTTGCGTCAGATGCCGTGATTTCACCGTTTGAATCAACATCCGCTGTTTTTTTCTGTTTTTCGGTGAATTTATCAAGACCTGCCGAAAATCTTAATGTAAGTCTTGCATCCTGAGCGTCAACCTGACCGTTGCTGTTTACATCAGGGAAGAGGTTGGGGTTTACGGCAGTCTCAACAAGCTGTGCATAAAAAAGATTTATCCAGCCTGTTTTTCCGTTATATGTAATTTTGCCCCATTCACCTGAGACTTCAATTACTTCAACTTCCTTGCCGTAGGGGATTGCCGTACTGAATTTTGAATATGATGTTCCCGGACCGGTTCTTACATTGAGTGCACTTGCAGTGACTGAATATTTACCCGGTTCAAAAACATTTACAACACCGTTTGAATCAAACTGCAGTGAGTTACAGTAATCAAATGCGGATTTTCTTCGTTTAGGGCTGTTTTTTGCAACTTTATCTGCCATTGCGGCATTGTACATTGTCTGGAGAGTAACTTTGTCCGCAGAACCTGCAGTTGCAATTGCCGCATTTGCAACACGCTTTACACCGCCTTGCCCCATCTGATTATTGAGGTCTGCAAAATAAACAAGAACTTTACCGTCGAGTAAGCCCATACCCATACCTGTGAGGATATAACCTTTTATATCTGAATATGCATAGTAATCCTGAACGGCTTTGCTTTCATCTGTTGCAAGTAATTTTGAAACAACTGTTTTTTCTTCCTGAGTGAAGATGCGTGTGTTCCAGGAAGTTGCAGTTTTTATTTCATTATATAAGGTATTGCCGAGAATTTCTTTTGCCTGTATTTCATTTTTTTCAACAATTGACTGAAGAATCGTCAGTGCTCTTGTGGCGTGCCAGCCGATACGGCCGAGACTTACAGCGCCGTTGTCATTGACAAGGATTGATGTGTATACACCCTCATTTTTATAAATTAACTCGAGAGCAGCATAAACAACATCGTCTGTCGTATATGCAAGTGAGAATACCGAACCTGAAACAAGAAGAATCAGAGAAAAAAATAAGCAGGTTATTTTTTTTATAATATTCATAAATGCTCCCTCCTTTTCGTGTAATTATACCTCAAAATTCATTTTTTGTCAAATTTGAGCCATTTTTTGCCAAAAATCAAAAAAATTTTCAACGGAAAATTTGAACATTAAGGGGAATTTTATACGTAGTATACTGAAAAATAAAATTTTCGGCACCATGTATCGTAAAAAATGAAAAAACAGACGAAATTTCAAATCTTGACATATTTTGACAATTTTGCAATAAAATCAGTCGGATTTTTCTTTGTAAAAGTTATCAATTGTAAACTTTTGTCAAAAAGTGTATTATTTTTGAGGCGATGTAAATAAGCCGGAAAAGGAGGAATTTTTTGAATCGGAGCTACCATGTTGTTCAGTCTCATGCTGTTGCAGACGGGCAGTCTTTTCAGACTTTCGGAATAAAATGTGCAAATGCAGTTTTTGAAGATGTTTCGACAGACAGAAAAACTGTTGAAGAAATGGTTGAAAGACTTAACCGTGAACAGCTTGAGGAAAGTCATCTTGCATATTTTATTGAAGATGAGCTTGACAGGTGACGGGAGCAACAGAAACGGGAATGTGAAAAAAGTGCAGAGTTCATAAAGCATGAAAAATCATATAAAAACAATGCTTTTATGTTTCTGCACATTTTTTCCTGCCCTCTGAAAAAGGAGCTGCGTAAACACAGCTCCTTACAAAAAATTCTTTTTTCTGAAAATCGTTATCTCAATTACCACAATAATTATTGCTGCCGCAATGATTGCAGGATACCCAAAAGGGCTTGAAAGCTCGGGCATATAGCGGAAATTCATACCGTACCAGCCTGTAAGCAAAGTAAGAGGCAGAAAAACTGCAGACATTACCGTAAGAAAATTCACGGTACGGCTTTGTTTGAGTGCGATATCGGTCTGATATGATTCCCGTATCTGAACAATGTAATCTTTCAGCGCCTGTACCTGAACATGAAGCCTTTCGGCTCTGCTTGTAAAATACGTAAAGTTAAGACAATCTTCTTCACTGAGCATCTGATTGATGTTTGATCTGAATGTCATTCCCAGGTTTATAAGCTGGTAATAATAGGACTGAAAGATTGTCATGTTTCTTCTCAGCGGCCGTATTTCATCGTCAAAATTCATCCGGATACCCTCAGACAGTGTTTCTTCAAGTTTTATCAGTTCATTTTCTGTCTTCTGCAGATACCTTATGTCTTCATCAATCCAGAGATTGAGTAATCTGCAGAAAAGTCCGCACAAAGTAATATCTTTCTGAAACTGGGTTTCTTTCATTCTTCCCAGAAGTGGGATTGTGTTTTTTTCATCTCCGATGAGAAAAAGTCTGTTGTCGGTTATATAGAAACCTATACAGATTCGGGACCGTGTATTTTTGTCTTTTTCGGGAATACAAGCGGTACCTGCAATGCAGGCACCGAAAAGCTGAGCTTTTGTGTATTCGGGTTGTTCAAGAAAGCTCATTATTGTTTTTTTGTGGGGAACATTGGTTATTTTTTCACTGAATTCTTCGGCAGTTATAAGTATAATCAGTTTTTCAGCTGAAACATCTTCTGAAAATTCAGTTTTTTTCAGCATTTCTTTCACAATATAACTGATAATGAAAATCACACCCCGTATTGACACTTTTGGTCTGTTATTGTAAAATGAGCAGTAAGAAGGTGTTATTTTATGAAAAAAACAATATACGCAGATAACATTTCACCGAAATGTCTTTACTGTGAAACAGGTGTCGTCGCTCCCGACGGAAATTCGGTGCTGTGTGTGAAAAAAGGCGTAATGATGCCTGATTCTTTTTGCAGAAAGTTCAGATACGATCCGCTTAAACGCACACCTGAAACGGTTAAACTGAATACTGATTTTACTCAGGAAGATTTCAGTCTTTAATTCTGTTTTCTCACTATGCGGTATTCGTCATTGTCACGGTAATAGGGACAGTTGCCGAAAGAACCTGTCAGAAAGTGCATCATTTCATCTTCGTCAAGGTTCATATCGCAGTAATATGAATCATACTGCTCATCATAGATATAGTTTTCACAACTTTCGCAGTTTGATACAATTTTATTCTTTTTAATCATATTTATCACATCCGGAATTATATTAACATGAATACAAAAAAAACTCAAGATTATCAGCTGATAAGATCAAAAAGAAAAACAATTGCAATTGAAGTAAAAAGGGATTGCACAGTTGTTGTCCGTGCTCCTGAAAAGTGCAATGTCCGGATTATTGATGCTTTTGTTGAAAAAAATGCAAAGTGGATAGAAAATGCACTTCTGAAAGCCGAAAAAAGAAAAAGCCTTGCAGACAGCTATGCTGTAGCTCCGGAGGATAAGGCTGAATATAAAAAAAGAGCAGAAGAATATCTGCCCGGACGGGTTAAATACTGGAGTGAAATAACAGGACTTGTGCCTTCTTATGTTCACATTACATCGGCAGAAAAACGGTACGGCAGCTGTAACGGAAAAAACGGAATCTGTTTTTCTTACCGTCTTATGGCATATCCGCCTGAAACAGTGGATTATGTTATTCTTCATGAATTGGCGCATATTATACACAAGAATCATTCGCAGAATTTTTATATGTATATAAAAGAATTCATGCCTGACTACAAAAGGCATGAAAAAATTCTTAAACATAAAGGAGATTAATTCAATGGTAAATGCAACACTCGGCACATTCAAAGTCACAAAAGCCGATTTTGTGAACGATATAAAGGAAAGTAAAAAAATTGAACTCGGTTTCGGTTATTCATATAATGTGAAATATTCCAATCAGAATACATGTATAGGTGAGTTTACTGCAAAAATCACTGATAAATCAAATCCTGATGAATTTAAAATTATTGTAACCGCAACAGGAATTTTCAGATTCAAAGAGGGTACCGCAAAGGAAGTTCTTCATGTTGAAACATACAACGACCTTTTCCCTTATGTAAGATCATTTGTAACAACTCTTACATCAAATGCAGGGGTGCCGCCCATTATAATTCCTTTTATTGATATTTCCAAAAAGGAAATCTATCGTTTTGAAATGGGTAAAAACGGAAACAACCCCAATCCGTCGGTTGATGATTTTATAAATCCCTACAGCGAATAACAGCAGAATCAGGAATAGTTTTTTTTGTAAAATTCATCAAAATGTTTGACAAATGAATATTATTGAAGTATAATTTTTACAGAAAATTTTAGTTCCGAAAGGATATGGTATAAATGGCAAAGCCACTCAGAGAAAATCCCACTGGTATTTTTTCTCTTATGCTCACTCCCTACAATGAGGATAAGACAATTGACTGGGCAACTTATGAAGAATACTGTGACTGGCAGGTAGCACAGGGCGTTGAACATCTTTTTGCTGTATGCGGCAGTTCAGAAATGACAGCACTTACACTTGAAGAAAGACTTCAGCTCGCAACTGTTACTGCTAAGCACAAGGGCGATACAACAATCGTTGCATCAGCAAACATTGAACCCTCATGGTTTGCACAGGTTGAAGAAGTCAAAAGAATGTCTCAGACAGGTGTTGACGGTATCGTTTTCACAACAAAGGGCTTCGGCGGCGAATTCAACGAAGACAGACTTGTAAACTATATCGGTGAACTCTGTCAGTATACAGACCTTCCCGTATTTATGTATGAATTCCCCGGTTTCCAGCCTCACCTCATTTCAGGTGAAGTATACGGCAGAATCGTAAAAGAATGCGGCATTATGGGTATAAAGGATACAACATGTACAATGGAAGGTATTGTTCCCAAGATTGAAGCAAAGGGCGATTCTTGTATTATTCAGGCTAACATGCCTTTCCTTTTTGAAGCTTACAAAGCAGGTGCAAGAGGTGTTATGGCTACACCCACAGCTTGCGGCGGTGCATTCTTCCAGAGATTCCACGAAGCATTCATGAGCGGTGACATGGCTCTTGCAGAGCAGAGATACAACGAAATCACTCTCCTTGACTGTGCGATCGATTCAGGTTTCAACGTTTCAGCAAAGTATCTTGTTCAGCTTCAGGGCGTAAAGAACTTCAGACCCATCAACAGATACGATGTTAAACTTTCAGCAGGCAGACTCCAGTCACTCAAGTCATTCCACAACTGGGCTGTTGCAAATGACCTTATGAAATAATTGAATTGAAAAACAGACTTTGTCATTCCCGGCAAAGTCTGTTTTTTTTGTTTCTTCAGTAATTACAAAAAACTGCCGGGTGTCCTTACGAACACTCGGCATATGTGAATGTATTGATTTTTATTTTACTGCTTCAAGAAGAGCATCGACTTTATCTGTATGCTCCCAGGGAAGGTCGATGTCTGTTCTGCCCATGTGACCGTAAGCAGCTGTCTGGCTGTAGATAGGTCTTCTCAGGTCAAGAGTATCGATGATTGCTGCGGGACGAAGGTCAAATACCTTGTTTACAGCTTCTGCAAGTTTTGCGTCTGCAACCTTGCCTGTGCCGTATGTGTTGACCATGACTGAAACGGGACGGGCAACACCGATTGCGTATGCAAGTTCGATTTCACACTTCTTTGCAAGACCAGCAGCAACAATGTTCTTTGCAACATATCTTGCAGCGTAAGCTGCACTTCTGTCAACCTTTGTGGGGCCCTTCCCGGAGAAAGCTCCGCCACCGTGTGCAGCGTATCCGCCGTATGTATCAACGATGATCTTTCTGCCTGTAAGACCGCTGTCACCAACGGGGCCGCCGATAACAAATCTGCCTGTAGGGTTGATAAAGATCTTTGTATTTTCGTCAATAAGCTCTGCAGGGATAACGGGAGTGATAACCTTTTCGATAAGGTCTTTTCTTATCTGTTCCTGAGTTGCTTCTTCCTTGTGCTGTGTTGAAATAACAACAGCTTCAATTCTTACAACCTTGTCATCATCGTATTCAACAGTAACCTGAGTTTTACCGTCGGGACGGAGATAGTTCAGTGTGCCGTTCTTTCTTACTTCTGTAAGCTTGAGAGCAAGCTTGTGAGCAAGAGAAATGGGCATGGGCATAAGTTCTTCTGTTTCGTCACATGCGAAACCGAACATCATACCCTGGTCGCCTGCACCGTGAAGGTTGTACTTGTCGTCGTCGCCTTCCTTCATTTCAAGTGACTTGCTGACACCCATGCTGATGTCGGGTGACTGCTTGTCAAGTGTTGTGAAAACAGCACATGCGTTGCCGTCGAAACCTGCTTCGGGTGAATCAAAACCGATGTCGCAGATTGTCTTTCTGATGATAGCGGGAATGTCAACAACAGCCTGAGTTGTGATTTCACCCATAACCATTGCCATACCTGTTGTACAGCAGCTTTCACAAGCGACTCGTGAATACTTATCCTGTGCAAGAAGAGCGTCAAGCACAGCGTCTGAAATCTTGTCGCAGACTTTATCGGGATGTCCTTCAGTAACTGACTCTGAAGTAAAAAGTCTTTTTGCCATTTTAATTTCCTCCGTAAAAATATATAAATTGAAATTTTAACCATAAAAAAAGCTCACAGACTGATCCGTGAGCGTTAAGCCTTATCTCTCGGTCAGACCGTCGGATTTAGCACCTTGCAGTTGCAGGTTGCCGGACATCACAGGGCCGTTCCCTCCGTCACTCTTTATAAGGAATATTTAATTCTTTGTTATTCTACAATAATCCCGTTGCTTTGTCAAGTGGAAATCATTGCTTTTTCATTATTGGTGAAATACGCTTATAAATGCCGAAACATATAAAGGAAACTATCATCATTTTGACGAAATTAAAGGGGAGATTGAATATTGCAATCGCCTCAAAGAGGTTGTCAACAGAGGGAAGTATTGCCTGATACATAGCGAGAATTGCAGCTTCGGGCATACCAAGCACCTTTACATAAAGCGGATAAACAATATAATAGTTTGAGAAAACGCTGAATACTGCCATAACAGCAGAGGCAATAATACAGCTGATGAGTGCCCATTTCTTGTTCTTTTTATTCTTGTAGATTAAAGCGGATACGCCTACAAAAACTGCACCGAGAACGAAATTTGAGATTTCACCTATTGCACCTGTTGATGAAATAAAAACATGGATGAAATTCTTTATAAAGCATACTGCTATGCCCCACAGTGGGCCGAATGCAAATCCGGTAATAAGAGCCGGAAGCTCAGAAAAATCAAGCTTTATGAATGCAGGCATAATGGGAATTGAAAATTCAAGCATCATAAGTGCAAATGCCAGTGCACCCATTACTCCGGATACTGTTAATGCTCTTATATTGAATTTTTTTGATTTCTTGGTTTTTTTTGGTTTCATAATTATCACCCTGAATAAAAAATACGCACTGAAAACAATCAGAGCGTAAAAGTGTAAAAAACAATATGTTTTTCTTCTTTCATCCGGACTATAACCGTCGGTAACGGAATTTCACCGTTTCGGCACCAATAAGGTGTTCGCAGACTTTACTGCCGGTGGGGAATCGCACCCCGCCCTGAAGATTTTCATTTTCTATATTATATGATGAAAAAAAATTTATGTCAATAGTAAAGTGTATGGACAAAACAAAAAAAATATAGTAAAATATAAAAAAACAGCATGAATACAGGGTGATAAATCATGGCAGATATAAAAACAATTTTTTATGATAAGGTGGACAGAGATTGTCCTCTCAATGAATATCCCAGGCCTCAGTTTCAGCGTGATTTCTGGATGAACCTCAACGGTGAATACGATTATGCCGTGACTGCTGCAGGTAAAGAAGAGTTTCCCGTGAATTACGACGGCAGAATCCTTGTGCCTTTTGCAATTGAATGTGCACTTTCAGGTGTTGAAAAACATATTACAAAGGATGAAAGACTCTGGTACAGAAAGAACTTTACTTTATCAGACGAATTCAACGGCAAACGTGCAATTCTTAATTTTGACGCAGTAGACTGGGAATGCAAGGTGTTTGTGAACAAAACTCTTGTCGGCACTCATCAGGGCGGTTATAATTCTTTTTCATTTGACATTACAGATTATGTAAAAGACGGGGAAAATGAGCTTATCGTTTTTGTTTATGATCCCACAGATGACGGTTGGCAGCAGAGAGGTAAGCAGGCAACAGAATCTCACGGTTTCTGGTATACTGCAACATCAGGTATATGGCAGACTGTATGGCTTGAGGCTGTAAGCGAAGCGCACATTGAAAAAATAAAGCTTCTTCCCGATATCGACAAGGGTGTTATAAATGTTAAATCAGAAGTTGCCGCAAAGGGTGAATATACACTCAAAGCTACTGTTTTCTTCGGTGAAACTGTTGTTGCGGAAACTGTAATCGGCAGTGATTCAGACATTGCTTTGCCTGATTTCAGACTCTGGAGTCCTGAAGAACCGAATCTTTACGATATGGTTCTTGAACTTTCCGTTGACGGTGTTGTTGCTGATAAGGTTAAGACATACTTCGGCATGAGAAAGTTCAGCATGGGAAAGGATTCAAAGGGGTATGTGCGTCTTTGTCTCAATAACAAACCTTATTTCCACAACGGGCTTCTTGATCAGGGCTATTGGTGTGACGGTGGTCTTACTCCTCCCACTGATGAAGCAATGATCTATGATATTCAGAAAATGAAAGAGCTCGGCTTCAATATGCTGCGTAAACATATCAAGACTGAACCTGCAAGATGGTATTATCATTGCGACAGACTCGGTATGCTCGTATGGCAGGATATGATAAGCGGCGGTAAAGCACTCAACACTTTCTATGCAGGTGTTGTTCCCACAATTCAGGGTGTGCTCAGTCCTCTTGTACGTCTTTCAATGAAAGACAATAAATATGATGTTTTCAACAGAAACAAAAAGGAATGGCGTGATTTCTTCGAAGCAGAAATGTACGAAATGATAGATCAGCTTTACAACTGTGTTTCACTTGCAACATGGGTTCCTTTCAACGAAGGATGGGGGCAGTTTGACGCCGCAAGAATCGGCAATGCTGTCAAGGCATATGATCCCTCAAGACACTGCGACCATGCAAGCGGTTGGTATGACCAGAAAGCAGGGGATTTCAGAAGTATTCATAAATATATTCTTCCCGTTCAGCTTCCCAAAAAGGAAAAGGACAGAGCTTTTGTTCTCAGTGAATTCGGTGGTTATTCCCAGATTCTTGACGGACACGTATGGAATAAGAGCAAGAGCTTCGGTTATATGATGTATAACTCAAAGGAGACTCTTACAAAGGCTTATAAGAATCTGTTTGAAAAGCAGATTATCCCTTATATAGAAAAAGGTCTTTCCGCAACTGTTTACACTCAGGTGAGTGATGTTGAGTTTGAAGTGAACGGAATTCTTACCTATGACAGAGCTGTTGTTAAAATTGATGAAGCAACACTTAAAGAAATCAACAAAAAAATGGTTCTTTGATGATTGTCATATGAATATAAAATATGGTTGACAATAAAATTCAAGTATGATAAAATCACCTCAGATTCTGAGGTGGTTTTTTTTATGGAAAAATCAAAAACAAAAAAAATCAGAGCTGTTGATATTGCAAGTGTTTCAATGCTGACTGCACTTATTGCAGTCTGTTCGTGGATAAGTATTCCCGTAGGTAATATTCCCGTTACGTTTCAGACATTTGCTGTCTGTACTGCAGTAGGTGTTCTCGGCAGAAAAAAAGCAACTGCGGCTGTTATTGTTTACCTTATTCTCGGTATTGCAGGACTTCCGGTATTTTCTTTTTTCCGCGGCGGAATAAGTGTACTGTTCAGTATGTCGGGAGGGTATGCGGCAGGTTTTGTACTGCTTGCATTTGTATCTGGACTGATTATTGGAAAAACTGAAAGAAAAATTCCGTTTATGATGTTCGGATTTATTACGGGACTTGTGTGCTGTTATCTGTTCGGCTCTTTATGGTATATGTTTATATATATGAAAAACACGGGCGAAATCGGATTTGCTGCGGTGCTTGCAACCTGCGTTTTGCCTTACATAATACCTGATATTGTAAAATTACTGCTTGCGGCTGTTGTATCAAAAGCTGTGAAAATGAGGGTGAAAATATGAAAACTACAGAAAGTGTTCTTGAACTGCTTGAAAAAAATAAAGGCAGATATATTTCGGGCGGAAAAATTGCCTCTCTTCTGGGGCTTAGCAGAAATTCCGTATGGAAAGCCGTAAAAAATCTTCAGGACAAAGGTTATGAAATAAAAGCTGTTACAAACAAAGGCTATGTGCTTACAGAAAATAATAATCTGCTTTCTGCCCAGAGTGTAAGTAAATTCATAACTGCGGAAAATATAAGTGTCGAGTACAGGGATACAGTTACTTCCACAAACACTCTTGTTAAGAAAATGGCTGAAAACGGTGAAAAAGAGGGGTATGTGCTCATTGCAGGCGAACAGACAGCAGGCAGAGGCAGACTCGGCAGAAGTTTTTATTCCGATAAAGGCAACGGAGTTTATTTCAGTATTCTTTTAAGACCTGATCTGAAACCGTCGGATTCACTTCTTATTACAACATGTGCGGCGGTTGCAACGGCAAAGGCAATTGAAAAAAACACTGGCAAAATGACATCAATAAAATGGGTTAACGACATATATATGCGCAGCAGAAAGGTCTGCGGAATTCTGACAGAAGCATCATTTGATCTCGAATGCGGAAAACTGAGTTATGCGGTGCTGGGAATCGGTATCAATATGTTTTTTGACGACGGTGCTTTGCCTGATGATATAAAAGATATCGCAGGTTCGGTTTTTGATGAAAAACCCGACGGTGATACTGTAAGCCGTATTGTTGCGGATGTTATAAATTTCTTTTTTGAAGAGTACAGGGTGCTTGTCGGCAAACATTTTTATTTTGATTATTGTTCAAGATCATATCTCAGCGGAAAAGAAATAAAAGTTATAAAACCCGGCGGAACAAGAGATGCAACAGCTCTTGATGTTGATGAGGATTTCCGTCTTCATGTGCGATATGCCGACGGAAGCGAAGAATTCCTTTCATCGGGCGAGGTCAGTACAAAAGTCAATAATTAAAAGTTGACCTGAAAGAATTTTGATGTTATACTTCAGTTGGTACGTTATTAAAATATAACTGACTTGACCGGAAAGGTGATTGTATGTATGTTGTGATCGGAGCCGGAGGGTTTCTCGGTTCTCAACTTATAAAATCGATTCTTGAAAATACACACAGCGAAGTTCTTGCCGCTGCCAGAAACGATAATATTTACGGTGCGGAAAACAGCCGTGTGCATAAATGCATCGGTGATATGACTGATGAAAAATACATTGATATGCTCACTTGTGAAATAAACAACATCGGCAATGCAGATATTCTTTACACCGCGGCATGTCATAATATTGATTTTGTTGCAGAATTTCCTTCAGTTGCTCAGGAAATGAATATTCGAATTCCCGAAAGGTTCCTTGATAAAGTAAAAAGCTTTAGCAAACTGTTTTTTACATCAAGCGATACTGTTTACGGAGAGGGCGGAACATATCTTTTTAAAGAAAGTGACAGCCTTGACCCGGTAAGTATTTACGGCAGACAAAAGGCGTTGGGGGAAGAGGTTTTTAACCGTTCGGGAGCTTGTGCACTCAGACTGCCTCTTATGTTTTCCGAAAGCTGTGCACCTGCTAAAAAGCATTTCTGCGACGTTGTGATTAAAAAAATCTGCAGTGGTGAAGAAGTTCAGCTTTCAACCGGTGCAATAAGATCTGTGCTTGATTACGGCAGTGTTGCAGATATCATTCTTGAACTTTTTGCACTTGAAAGTGTTCCGCAGATATTGAATGTTTCGGGTGACGATGCACTTTCCAAATATGACATTGGTCTCATGCTTGCAGAAAAATACAATGTTTCCTCTGATCTGATTGTACCCGTTGAGAATTGGGGTAATTTCAGAGACGGTGCAAAGCGGACAGAATCAACTCTGCTTGATAATTCTCTGCTGAAACAGATTCTGAAAAAAGAAACAATAAAAATCAATTTATAAGGAGTAATAAAATGAAAAAATTAATTATTGCGGTAATGAGTTTTGTTATTGTTCTGAGTTTTGCCGGATGTAAGAAGAATGATTCCGTTTCAATCGGTGAAACAGTAAAATTTGAAAGTCCCGAAGTTGCATATGATGCAATGGCTGAAGCTGTTGAAAACGGCAAATTTGAGGAAGCGGTTGTGTATTATAACAGCGGTGCGGCAGATGCAGGCAAAGCCGGTACAGTTGATATGTATTTTTACTCAAAAGCCATGGCTGAATATAATAAACACGGTTGTATAGGCTATCCTCTTGATATGCTTATGAATAATCTGAGTGACGGTTTTGATCTGGGCGATGAAGCTATCAGCATGCTGATGGAGGCTGTCCGTAATCTTAACGGTGTTTATGAATTTGCCGGTGTATATGTTTATATCGCAGACGGCAAAGTGTATATTTCCGAAATCGGCCGGGTTGAGGGAACAGTTTTCTGCAGTGATGAAATTCTGATCAAAGACGACGTTTTGTACGTTGCAAGACGCGATGAAAACGGTTCTCATGAAATTCTGTACACATTGGTTGTTACAGATAACGGTATTCGTCTTGAATCAACAGATGAAAATGATTCAGTTGCAGGTGATTATGTTATTACTCCTGCCGAATTTCCCCAGCTTGTTTATTGATAATATAAATCCCGGTAATGAGCACATTACCGGGAAATTTTTTTATTCAGATTAATTTGATTTTGATTGTGACTTTACAAGTCCTACAGCTGTTGTAATAGCAAACTTTGCACTGTTTGTTATGAGAAGTGCAGTTGCCATACCCCATATGCCGTATGTCAGTGTAAGCGGAATGACTGTTGCCGCATAGATTCCGATATATACAATATTTATATACATCTGATATTTTTCACTTGCAACACGCAGAATAACAGTCATAAGGCAGTTTGAAATGAAGTACAGAACCTGACCTGCACTTGCAATGAAGAAATACGGTTTTGCATCTGCAAAAACATCGGGATAAAACAGTTTTACGAAAATTTCAGAAGCAATAATACATCCGGTCAGCGCAACGGCACCGAGACCGAGAAGAACTGCTGCAAAAACTGCAACCATTTTCTTTGTAAGTCTGCCTTCGTATTTTGTAAGATAACCTATAAGCACACCGTTGAGGGGTGTTGTGAGCAGTGAAATTACTTTACCCAGAAGCGTTGCCACGTAGAATGTTGTAACTGCTTCGCCGCCTATTGCAAGACCGAGAATTATTTTGTCTGACTGCTGTGCAACAGCCGAGAGCAGATTTGTTGCAGACAGAACGCCTACGGATTTCATTGTTCCCGTGAATTCGGGAGATTTTTTCATAAGGTTTTTGCCTTTGAAAATATCACCGTTGAAGTAAACGAAAAGAATTGCCGCAATTTCACCGGCCATGATTGTGAGCATCCATACGGGAGACACAAATCTGAAAAGCAGAAGACCGAGACCGTAGCCTGCGGTGATTATTGCATAGAAAAGGAAAAATCCTTTATAGTTGAGTTTTAAACGGTAATTTACGTCTCCGTAATATCTGAGTACCGTTGCAATCATAAGAACGGTCAGCAGCAGGAAATGGAGAATGCTGAATGATTTGTATACAACAAGCGTACCTGCGGCAACAGCAATACAAAGGACTGAAATAACCGTCAGAAAGATGTTGTAGTCACCGTTTGTGTCTTTTTTGTCCCTTGCGCGGACCATACGGGAATAGTTTGCGGCAACACCAAAAGTCGTACCCATAACAGATACGACTGCAAAAATTGACTGATAATTACCGAATGCATCGGTTCCCATCCATTTTTCAAAAAGCGGATTTATAAGGAACTGCAACGCACCGTTCATGAGCATAAGTCCTGCAATACTGAATATCAGGTCAGATGCTATGTTGAAAACTTTCTTTTTATCGGTTGCCATAAAACACTTCCGCGGAATTATTTCTTCATATCCTCAAGCATGAATGAAGCATATTTAAGATCAAAGTCATATGTGAGCTTGAGGTTGTTCTTGAACTCAAAGTTAAGATACTTTTTTGTTTCTCTGGGCATCTGCCATGCGAGTTCCTGACTGGGGAATGTTGTTGTGAAGTGGGGGATGAGAGTCTTGAAACGGAATGCTTCGGGAGACTGAGTCATGTAATACTCTTCACGGTCAAGGGGATCGTATTTGTAGTTGCCGAGAGCACCTGTGATTTTCTGACATGTGATAACAGCATCGTTATCATCAAGCTTTGTAAGATAATCGTCAATAAGTTCGCTTGTTACAAAAGGTGCAACAGCGTCAAGGATGATGATTCTTTCACAGTCGGGGTAATTTGCCTGAATGTGGTCAAATGCGCTCTTGAGTGAATCGAGTCTTTCTTTGCCGTTTACAGCAAAATCAAATCCTGAATTTTTGAGTGCATCTGAGTAATCAATACATGAGGGATCGCAGACAACAAGAACTTTGTCTGCAACTTTTGAGCCTTTTGCGGCATCTATAACATAATCAATAACAGGTCTGCCGTTGAGTTTGCAGTACTGCTTGGGGATGTTTGCACCGAAACGGTTGCCCACACCACCTGACATGATGATGATAATATTCATATCTTTTTGCTCCTTAATTAAAAAATCTCAGTTTTCAGAAGTTCAAAGTGCCCCGGATGTCTGTCCTTTTCTTTGGGGAGACTCTGCCAGTTTGTGTAAAGATATTCAAGTACCTTTATGTATTCTGCAGGAGCCATTGCCATATCATCCCTGATGGGAACTTCTGTGTATGAATCGAAGAAATTCTTGGGAAAAACATTTCTGTGCTGAACGGGAAGAGGTACGCTGGGTTTGAAGTAGAGATCGCCTTCACCTGTTTTTACACTGTTTACACAGTCTTCGTACATCTTGTAGATTTTCTTCATGGGCATCATTTTACCCATTGTTGTAAGAACGGCAACCTGAGCTTTCTGTGTGAAGCTGTAACCTGAAGAATCTGTGGGGATAAGTCTGTGTCCCATTGCAAGACCGTAAATCATCTTGACTTTGAAAATCTGACTCTTTACAAGTTTTGAATCTGTGTCGTGAAGACAGTAAAGCTCAATGAAAATTCTGTTCATTCTTGTGTCGTTGGCAAAGTTGTTCTTGCCGCCGTCTGTGCTGAATGAATTTACAGCCTTACTGTTTCTGTAATAAATTCTGGGAATAAAGTCACAGTGGTATTCACCGAACTGATCGTAGTTGATGAATTCAAATTCTTCGCCGAGTTCATCGGGGAGAACGGAGAGAAGCTTGTTGAAGTCATCTCTTTTAAGGTCTATATCAATATCGTCGTCCCAGGGTATAAAATCCTTATGACGGATTGCACCGAGCAATGTGCCGCCGCTGAGAGAATAATGAAGATTATATTTTTTGCATATTCTGTCAACTTCACGCAGTATTTTCAGTTCAATCCCCTGAATCTCGTGAAGTTTAGCTTTCTGTTCATCGGTAAAGTCTTTGTATAACTGCTCTGCGATTTCCATAAAAAGCATCCTTTCGATTTTCTGTCAGTATAAATAATAACACAACACCTGTCATTTTGCAATATATTTATTAATTTAATATTGAAGTTTCATCTGTTTAATGTTATACTTTTTCCGTTGGAGGTGCATGAGATGAATACAATCAAATTCGATAAAAAGAATGCCCTTGTAGTTGCTCACAGAGGTCTCAGCGGTATTGAAAAAGAAAATACAAATGCAGCCTTTGTTGCCGCCGGAAACAGAAGTTATTTCGGCATTGAAACAGATGTACACAAAACTCTTGACGGAAAATATGTTGTTTTTCACGACGATACAACGGGAAGAGTTGCAATAGACAATATGGAAGTTGAAAAGACAACTTTTGATTGTCTCCGCAGTCTTCTTCTTACCGATATTGACGGTAAAAAAGGCAGAACAGATATAAGAATTCCTACTTTGCAGGAGTATATTGCAATATGCAAAAAGTATGAAAAAGTTGCTGTTCTGGAGCTTAAAAATGCTTTTGCTGAAGATGAAATTTATGAAATTGCAGATATAATAACTGAAATGGGTTATCTTGAAAATGTGATTTTTATTTCATTCTGTCTTGAAAATCTTGTTTTTCTCAGAAAGAAATACCCCGTACAGCCTGCACAGTTCCTGATTGAAGAATATTCAGACAGTCTTATTGATACTCTGAAAGAAAATAATCTCGATCTTGATATCAGATACACATCACTCAACGCAGATAATATGAAAAAGCTTCATGATGCAGGCATAAAGGTAAACTGCTGGACATGTGATGATCCGCAGGCTGCAGAACAGCTTGTTGCCTGGGGAATTGATTTTATCACTTCAAATATACTCGAATGAAAACTGTCTGGGAAAAAGCAAAAGAAACTCATAAACCGATTCTCATTTACGGCACGGGAAACGGTGCAGATAAAATCATTGATGAACTGAACCGTCTTGAAATTGCTGTATCAGGTGTTTTTGTTTCTGACGGATTTGTCAGAAACCGTATTTTCAGAGGTTTTAACGTAATTTCATACAGTGATGCGAAAAAACAGTTCGGTGATTTTCTTGTTCTTATTTCTTTCGGTTCGCAAAGACCGGAAGTTCTTGAAAATATAAAAATGATTGCATCTGAAAGGGAAACATATTCTGTTGATGTGCCCGTTTACGGTGAAAATATTTTTAATCGTGAATTTTATGAAAATCACATATCTGAAATCGAAAAGGTAAAAACTTTTCTCAGTGATGATAAGTCACGTGAAGTTTATGAAAACATAATCAGATTCAAACTTACGGGGGAGATTGAGTGTCTTACTTCCTGCGAAACACCCCGTGAAGAAGCTTATGAGAATATTCTTAAACTCAGTAATGATGAAATTTATATGGATCTCGGTGCATTTATCGGAGACACTGTAGCGGAATTTCTTGAAAATACCGTGTCTTACAGAAAAATATATGCAGTTGAACCTGATATGAAAAATTTCAGAAAGCTTGAGAAAAATACTGAAAATCTTGAGAATATTCAGAGACTTAATGTCTGTGTTTCCGATTTCTGTGGTGATGCTCAGTTTTCAAAGGACGGCGGACGCAACAGCAGTGCCGATAAAACGGGAACTGTTGTAAAATGCATGACCGTTGACAGTATTATCGGTGAAAATGATGTTTCTTACATCAAATTTGATGTGGAAGGGCTTGAAAAAGAAGCCATATCAGGTGCAGAAAAAACAATAAAGAGATGTAAGCCTAAAATGCTCATTTCCTGTTATCACCGTTCTGAGGATATATTTGCAATTGCTCTGCAGATTATGTCATTACGGGATGATTATAAAGTTTATATCCGTCATAATCCCTATATTCCTGCATGGGATACACAATTTTATTTTGTCTGAAAGGAAAATTGATATGAAAAAAATAATTGCGTCTTTACTTGTTGTAATTTTGGCTGTTTCGGTTCTGACCGTTGCAGTATCTGCATGGGAAACACCTCAGCTTATGCTTGCGGCAGCTTATAACGATAAAAATGATACTGTTACGGTATATTACAGAGTTCTTGATTTTGCAGGAACAGAAAGTGCTGATTTCAGACTCAAGTATGATCCTGCTGTGCTTGAACTTGCAGAACATGAAGATGTCAGAATGAAAGACGTTATAACAGAAATTGCAGAAATTCCCGGTTCTGACGGAAAAATCGCAATTCAGTTTGTTGATCTTTATCATGTCCGTGAAGATGACTGTGAAGAAGACGGCAGTGCAACAGTTGCAATATTTACATTTAAGGTAAAAGACAAAAACGCAACTGAAACAGTATTTATTTCCACTGCTGATTCATGCGCAATGGATCCCGATTCTGCAAGTGTCAATCTTGAAAGAGCAACACTCAAAATCCCTCTCAATGAAGGAAGTATTGCAAAATCCACATCAGACAGTTTTGATGTATCTGTGATTGAGGGTAACGAGCAGGATAATGCAAATATAAATAAAATAATTGTTGCGGCTGTAGTTGCTGCAGTTGTTTTTGTGGCAGGACTTGCTGTAATTGTTATAAAATACAGAAAAAAGAACTGATAAAAATCACAACGGGTTGTAAGAAACAAAAGTTTCCTGCAACCCGTTTTTTTGTTCAGCATTTTTTTACAAGTATTGTGTCATCACCTATAACATCAATGTCACACCAGTTTATACGTATGTCTTCGGTTTTACCCACAATGCCGAAAAAACCTTGTTTTCCGCAGATCACAAGTGCTGTTATTGTGCCTGTACACGTGTCGAATTCAACATCGCTCACGGTGCCGATTTTTATTCCGTTATTGACAGTTATAACATCCTTGTCACACAGACTGCTTATTGAACATTTCATAAAACAACACCCCTCATACAATTTTATGTATAAGGGGTGTCTGTTATTATTCTTTATCTTTTTTTGCGCTGTCGTTTGTGTTTATTGAATCTCTGAAAACAAAATATTTCTGGTAAAGGAATTCCGTAACAAGATTCAGAAGCATTGTTACACCGAAAATCAGATAGTCTGCAACGGGATTGTTTGCGGCATCAAAACGATTTGCAGCCATATTGCCAAGTACGGTTGTTACGGGAGTGAAAACTGCGTAAAATGCAGCAACTTTGAGCATTGCAACGGGAATATTGCTTGCGGACTTGAATGTGAACTTTCTGTTTACCGTAAAATTGAACAGAACGGAAAGTACAAGTGCCGGCAGATAACAAGCCCAGTAGGGAAGCTCTTTATCAAAAAGTTCAGGCGGTAATTCTGTAAGCAGAGTGAAAGTCAAAGTCTGAATAATACCTGCCGATGTGGAAAATAAAACAAATTTGATAACCTGAATAATATTTTCTTTTTTTGTAAGTTTTACATTGTTTTCTTCCATTGTAATAACCTTCTTTACTTCTTTATTCTCATTGAAATGTCGAATGCTTTTACCGAATGAGTGATTGCACCCATTGAAATAATGTCAACACCTGCGTTTGCAACTGTTCTGATGTTGTCAAGAGTAACATTGCCCGAAGCCTCTGTAAGAGCTTTGCCGTCAATAATTTTTACAGCTTCCTGCATGGTTTCAAGGTTCATGTTGTCAAGCATTATGATGTCTGCACCGGCAGCAACTGCTTCTTTGACTTCCTCGAGATTTCTTGTTTCAACTTCGATTTTTACTGTATGACCGATTTTTTTTCTGAGAGCCTGAACAGTTTTTGTTATTCCGCCGCCTGCATCAATGTGATTGTCCTTGAGCATTGCCGCATCGGAAAGATTATAACGGTGGTTGTGACCGCCGCCGCAAGTTACTGCGTATTTCTGTATAGCACGAAGCCCGGGAAGTGTTTTTCTTGTGTCTGCAATTGTTGAACCTGTGCCTTCAATTGCTTTTACTGCTGCATTTGTCATTGAAGCAACGCCTGACATGTGCTGAAGAAGATTGAGAGCTGTTCTTTCGCCTTCAAGGAGCTTGAGAGTTTTTCCGCTGAATTCGGCAATCAGATCACCTTCTTTGATTTCGTCACCGTCGTGTTTGTAAAGCTTGTATTCAAGTGTGTTGTCAAGAAGTGAGAAAACCCTGAGAGCTACTTCAATACCGCAGAGTACACCGTCAGCCTTTGATACAAAATATGCCTCAGTTCTGTCATCATCACCGAAAAGGTATGCTGAA
Source organism: Acutalibacteraceae bacterium (assembly GCA_045658165.1). Lineage (GTDB taxonomy): Bacteria > Bacillota > Clostridia > Oscillospirales > Acutalibacteraceae > UBA1081. The sequence goes on along the minus strand of JAZOUN010000115.1, from coordinate 21,886 downwards.
GAAACGTCTATATAGTTGATGTCTTCTGTAATTGCTTTTTTTATGAGTTCGTCAATGTAAAAATCGGGGAGTATCATCTGTCGTCTACCTCTTTCAGAATAATATAAGCATTTGTTGCCATGCTGAGCGTTTCACAGAAATCTGTTGTGATTGCGTATGAACCGCCTTTGAGTCTTTTAAGTATGTTGTCTATCTGGCGAAGACCTGAACGAATGGTTCCCTGATCGGGAAGAACGAAATATGATCTTTGCATGATGCTTCTGATTTCGTCTTTAAGTCCTTTGGGAACGGGGGCACCGTTTTCGGGCTGTTCAAGGGGACTGGGGTATTCGCTGACTGTGGGGAATCCTGCTGCCATGCAACGTTTTATGTCCTGTGCTGCACGTCTTGAGAAAACAAGAGCTTCGAGAAGTGAATTACTTGCAAGTCTGTTTTTGCCGTGAACACCGGTGTTTGCACATTCACCTGCCGCGTAGAGTCTGGGAACGGAAGTTCTTGCATCAATGTCTGTTTCAATTCCGCCCATAAGGTAATGCTGACACGGGAAAATGGGTATGAGATCTTTTGTCATATCCACACCGTACTGCAAACAGCCCTGATATATGCCGGGAAAACGCCATTTTAAAAATTCCGGATCTTCATGGGTTATATCGATATAGAAATTGTTGCTGCCTGTTCTTCTGCTTTCGAGTATTATTGATTTTGAAACAACATCTCTCGGAGCCAGTTCAAGACGTTCATCATATCGGTGCATGAATCTTTCTTTTTTACAGTTTTTCAGTACTGCACCTTCGCCTCGGACAGATTCGCTTATGAGGAACTGTTCTCCGTTTTCGGAATTGAATGCTGTGGGATGGAACTGAATGTAACTCAGGTTCTTGATTGAAGCACCTGCTTCGTAAGCAATTCGTATTCCGTCGCCTGTTGCGGATTTCGGGTTTGTTGTGTGTTTGTAAACTCTTCCTATACCGCCTGTGCAGAGAATACAGTAACTGCAGAATATACTTTTCAGTTTGCCGTCCTTTGTTATATCAGCCCTGAAACCGCTTTTGACTCTCTGCAGTGAGTAGAGTGTGGTATTGTAGCTTGTTTCTATGTTTTCGCGTTTTTCGGTTTCAACAAGCAGTTTGCGTACCATTTCCGCACCTGTTGAATCCTTGTAGTGCATGATTCGTCTTTTGCAGTGACCGCCCTCAAGAGTTTTGTCGAGAGAACCGTCTTCATTTCTGTCGAATTCAACACCCATGTTTTCCATAATGTTGCGTACATCATCGGGACCTTCATGCACAAGAGTGTCAACAGCTTCAAGATCGTTTGCTCTTCCGCCTGCAATCATGGTATCTTCTATATGAAGGTCATAGCTGTCATCCTCCAGGTCGAGAACTGCCGCAATGCCTCCCTGTGCAAGATTGCTGTTGGAAACATTCTTTTCGTACTTTGCAAGAAGCAGGACATCAGTGTCTTTGTCGAATTGCAGTGCACCGTACATTCCGGCAATACCGCAACCTACCACAAGTACATCATAAACATTTTTATTTGTAAGCTCATTGTTCATAATTTTCAGCTCTTTAAATTTAAAATATTTTTCGATTCTATATTATAACATATATTTTCCGTTAATTGTAGCTTTTTCGGAAATTTTTTTACATTAATTTTACTTGAAAAGGTATATGTATTGTGTTAAAATTAAAAAGGTGATTATTTTGGCTGAATTTTTTGAAAATTCTACAGCTTCCGAAATATGTATACTTGTAAGTGTTGATACGGGTGAGTTTGATGCCGAGGCATCAATTGATGAACTTGAAGAACTTGCTCATACGGCAGGTGCCGAGGTTTTTGCTAAACTGATTCAGAAAAAGGACAAGCCCGACAATGCAACTTTCCTCGGGGGAGGAAAACTCTGGGAGCTTAAAAATATATGCGATAATAACGATATTGATCTGCTTATTTTTGACGGTGAACTTACTCCGTCCCAGCAAAGAAATATAGAGCAGATTACCGATATCCGTGTTATAGACAGAACAATGCTCATTCTTGATATTTTTGCACTCAACGCAAAAACAAGTGAAGGTAAACTGCAGGTTGAACTTGCACAGCTCAAGTACTCTCTTCCGAGACTGGGCGGCAAAGGTACCGAAATGTCAAGACTCGGCGGCGGTATCGGCACAAGAGGTCCCGGTGAATCAAAACTTGAATCAGACAGACGTCATATTCACAGAAGAATCACGGCTCTTGAAACACAGCTTAAAACCCTTTCAAAAAGAAGAATGCTTTTAAGGGAGAGAAGAAAGAAGAATGCAGTTACAACCGTGGCAATCGTCGGTTATACAAATGCAGGAAAATCCACTCTTCTCAATACGCTTACAAATGCAGGCGTTCTTACGGAAAACAAGCTTTTTGCAACACTTGATCCCACGGCAAGAGCACTGAAACTTCCCGACGGAAGAACTGTTGTTCTTGTAGATACGGTAGGTTTTATCTCGAGACTTCCCCATGACCTTGTTGAGGCATTCAAATCAACTCTTGAAGAGGTTGTTTATGCCGATCTGATTCTTAATATATGCGATGCTTCCGATGCGGATTTTGAAGAACATCTCAAAGTTACAAAACGTGTTGTTTCAGAACTCGGTGCGGCAGATAAGCCGATGCTGACGGTATATAATAAGAGTGATAAGGCTCCGAATCTGAGATTTTTCGGTGAAACGGGCAATGATGTGAGAATATCTGCCCTTAAAAAGACAGGTCTTGACAATCTGCTTGAAAAAATGTGCAGTCTTCTTGAAAATACAAGAAGAAAAGTCCGACTTGCTATTCCTTATTCCGAAGGCGCGATAACTTCAAAAATCAGAAAAGAAGGTGCTGTTATAACGGAAGAATACCGTGATGACTGCATTTATATGGAAGCTGTTCTTGACGGCAGATTCCTTAATAATATAAAGCATTATATGCTTCCTGACAGGGAAGAGTAAGGAGTTTATTATGGATAAATATCTGATTATCAATGCAGACGATTTCGGCATGTGTCATGCTCACAATCAGGCAACAATGGATCTTTTTAAGTGCGGAGGCATCACATCCGCAACAATTATGGCACCCTGTCCCTGGGCTTTTGAAGCTGTTAAATTTGCAAAGGCAAATCCCGAATTTGCTGTGGGTGTTCATCTTACAACAACAAGTGAATGGGGTACATACCGCTGGGCACCCGTTGCAGGCGATAAAGTAAAATCACTTATTGATGATGAAGGCTTCATGCACCATGAATGCGATCAGTTCGCAGCTGCTGCAGATCTTGACGAAGTTGCAATCGAATGTGTTGCACAGATCGAAAAGCTCCGTGCAATGGGTCTTAATCCTTCACATTTTGACAATCACATGGGTTCACTTTACGGTGTTGATACAGGAAGATTCGAACTTCTTATGACAACACTCGGTATCTGCGGAAAGTATCAGATGCCTTTCAGAATGCCTACTGTATTCACAGATGAAATGTTCGGTAACGAAATGCTTGATATCAAGATCCCCAAGGAAATGATAGATAATCTTATCGGTCAGCTTGTGGCTTTCGGTCAGCAGAATAAAGTTGCAATGCTCGATTACCTTATGCCCGGTGACTGGAACGGACCTCAGAGTGAGAGTTATGAGAATTTCAGAGAATATATCTACGAGCTTTACAGAACATTTGATAACGGTGTAACAGAAACATATATCCATCCTGCTTATGAGAGTGAAGAACTCAAGGCAATTGCAGGCTCATGGCAGAGAAGAGTTTGGGAATATGAACTCTTCAAAGATCCCAAAACACGTCAGCACATTGAATCACTCGGCATAAAGCTTATCAATTACAGAGATCTCAATGCAATGAGAGGTTATTGATATTATATCTGAATTTTTCAGGGGAGCTTACAAGGCTCCCCTTACAGAATTGTATTGTATTTTTATAAATCAGGAAACAGAAGGAGGTTGACAGCATGGGAGATCTGATGTTTGAATTATACGGCGATATATACCGTCTTGGTAACGGCTGCAAAAAGGCTTTTTGTGCTGTCGGCAGATTCTTTGCAAACATTTTCAGAAAAGCATTCCGTGCGGTGTGCAGATTTTTCATTCTTATTGCAACATTTTTCAAACGTGTTGCAGTAAGATATTTCAATGCGGTACGTTATGAATATAAAAAGTTCAATGCAGAGGTAAAAAGAGCTGTTCCCGTACTCAAAGCTGAATTCAAAGAAAAACCTTTTAAAGGTATCTGGCGTTTTATCAGATATGTATTTCATACTTTCCGTGTGCACGAAAGGTTCAACCGTGCCGTTCTCAGTACGGTTATTCCCATTGTTGCCGCTGCGGTACTTTTTTCATTCGCGTCGGAGCTTAAAAGTGTTATATTTGCACTTGATGTTTATGTTGACGGTGAAATAGTCGGAACCGTGAAAGATGAAAATGCATATAAAGATGCAGAAAAAGCTGCTAAACACAGATTTTCCACAATGGGTGAAGAAATGGCAGCTTCTGTGCCCGAATATAAAGTTACAATTACAAATATCAGTCAGCTCAGTGATACGGAAACTGTCTGCAACAATATAATTTCTGCTGTAAGTGAAAAAACAGTAAATGCCTGCGGAATTTATGTGAACGATGAATTTTTGTGTACAGTAGACAGCGAAGACACATTTCTTCGTGTGAAAGAGCGTGTATTCAATGAGTTCAACAGTGAAAATGAGACCGATCAGGCTGACTGTAAAACAGAATTTGCCGATGAAGTCACAACAGTAATCGGTCTGTATCCCGAAAATGACACTCTGTGGTCGGGAAAAAAACTGTATGAATATATGTCAGGTTATTCTTCGGAAAAAATTACACATATTGTAAAAAAAGATGAAACTGTTGCAGATATTCTTCTGCAATATTCGGTTTCTGCAGAGGAACTGGCAGAGAGTAATCCCGATGCGGATATTGAAAATCTTTCGGAAGGGGATAAGCTCATTATCACCGAAACCGAAAAGAATATGAGCATAAAAGTTACAAAAACATATGTCAAGGTTGAGAATGTTCCTTTCAGAACTGTTTCTCAGTATGATAATAATATGTATGTCGGAACAACAATGACTGTTGTTCCGGGTTCAAACGGTCAGGATGTTGTATCTTATACAGATACGTTTATTGACGGTAAAAAGACTGATTCTTCAAAAGAGATTCTGCGTTATACTGCAAGCAGCCCCATAGATCAGCTTATAAAAGTGGGCACACTCGGAGTTCCTGTTGATGACAGCGGTGCAACTGTTTCACCGCGACTTACAAAGGATCAGGGCGGTACATTCCTGTGGCCTGCACCGGATAACTGTTTCTGGCTTTCACAGCAATACAAGAGTTACGGTCATTACGGAATTGATATTGTTTCATCCAACAGAGGTTCCTGTAAAGGCAGACCTATTGTTTCAGTTGCTGACGGTATTGTTGTTACTGCAATTAATTCTCCCAGCTGGGGTTATTATATCAGGGTTGACCACGGTGACGGTGTTGTTACCGGATATGCACACGCAATTGCAGGTTCGTTCAAGGTAAAAGTCGGTGATTACGTACGTGCAGGACAGGAACTGGCTTCAATCGGTACAACAGGCAGATCAACCGGATATCATCTTCATTTTGAAGTATATATTGACGGTGTAAGAGTAAATCCCTTGCCCTATGTATACAGTTATAATACCGGCGCAGCGGTAAAATGATGAGGGAAAGTTGTTTTTATAATAGGTGTTTATATGAAAATTAAACATTATTCAAAAGTTACAAACGAAAATTATCTTAATGATATTAAGAATTTATTGATTTTATGTGATAACGAGTTTGTTCCCAAGTTGTCAGACAGAATATCCACAACCCAGACGGATCTTGATGTTGAAAAAACGGAAATGCAGATTCCCGAGGAATATTTTAATGCAATTTCGTCTCAGCAGGCAATTCTTGCTATTGAGAATCATAAAGTTGTGGGATTTATGTCTTTTCGTGAGAACTATGTTTGTGAACATATATCAGAAGAATATTCTCCGAATATATATATCACAACAATAATTGTTCATCCTCAGTATCGTAATAAAGGTATTGCAGGAATGTTTTATTCAAAGCTTATGAAAAAATTTGCTCATCATTTTCTATTTACCAGGACATGGTCTACAAATGATTCTCATATACGTATACTGAGAGCAATTGGATTTCATGAGCATTGTTATCTCAATAATGATCGTGGAGAGAATATTGATACGGTTTATTACAGGTGTGATCCCCGCAAACCCACAATAAAACAATATATTAATCAGTATAAGTTGTGGGGAAATTTTGTATTTTTTCTGATTCTGTTGCTTGCTACAATAATTTTTGTTTTTGCGTGGTTAAGCGCAAACTCACAAATGGGTAGTGAATTTGCTCTTGCTGTTGCGACGTCCCTTATGGCATCCGGTTTGTGTCTTGTTTCTGATACTGTTTTAAAAATCAGAGAATCAAAAAATGATTCATTTATAAATAAACTGAAAAGCTTCGGTATTGAAAATCTGCAATTCAATAAAAATGAAATGCTTGAAGAAATTATACCGAAATGCCGTGAAGAAATATGGATTTCCGGTTGCCGTCTTATTATGTCAAGCAGTAAGTCTTTCCGACATGCGCTGGTTCTTGCATGTAAGAGAAGCGGACATATGAAAATCCGAATATTGGCAACTCCGCCCTGGTCAACGGCATATCAGCTTACGTATGGTATTGAGAGTGTCACAATGAATTATATACGAATTATTGATGACCTTCTTATGTGCGTTGATAAATACGGGTTGAGTCTTGAGGTGCATTTTTCCGAAAAACCGCTTTTCAGTGATACATATAAGGTGGATAACAGATTTATTACCGGACCGTATCTGCATTGTCTTGAGCGCGATGAAAGCAGAATTACGGCAAACAACTTTTTTTCTCTTGATGTCAGGGATCCTGAGAAAAAGCTGTATCAGATTATTTATAGTGATTATGATACTCTGTGGGAAGAGTCTGCAACAAAACTGAATCTTCAGAAGTACAGAGAAAAACGAGAACTGATAGAAAAAATTTCTGATTTAAGAGAAGACGAACGTATTGCACTTTTAAAATCAGCAAGTGAAGTTTACGTTTCTCAAAAAAAGAGGAAAAAATAATAATACAAAAACGGTCACCGACAGGTGACCGTTTTGTGTTTATGTTTAATTATTCTGCAGACTTGGATTTTTCAAAACAAGCTGAGCAAAGAACACCTCTGTCGCTCTTGGGTTCAAAGGGAACTTTTGCTTCTGCACCGCATTCTCTACAAATTGCTGTGTAGAATTTGCGTTCGCCGTTTCTGCCTGCCTTGCGTGCCTGGCGGCATTCCTTACAACGCTGAGGCTCATTTTCAAAGCCCTTTTCAGCATAGAATTCCTGCTCACCTGCGGTGAAAACGAATTCGTTTCCGCAATCTTTGCAGATTAAAGTTTTGTCTTCGTACATAAAAATCAGTACCTCGCTTATTTTATTTGCCGTTCTTTTTTTAGGAAGTGTAGGCATTTATAACCACCACATTATGTGGACAGTTTACTTTTTTACCGCTTTTTTTATTTTTGCTTTTGCTCTGCAAAGAGCATTGTCAACCGATTTTTCTGTCATATTCAGCTTTTCGGCCGTTTCCGAATAGCTGAAGTTTGCAAGATAGCATATTATAACTTTTTTTTCGGTTTCTGAAAGTTTACTGAAAAAATTCTCTGTTAAAAAACGGTAACTTTCATGTTCTATATAATCTTCTTCCGGAGATTTCTCGGAAGGGAGCTGTGTATCGTCAAGAATAACGGAATCACTAAGGGACAGGTCCGGGGAGTTTTTTGCCTTTTTCCATACGGAACGGAGTTTGTTTGTTATGCAGACAGAAGCGTATGTGGAAAAAGAAGCTTCTTTGTTTTCGTCAAAGGTGCGTACAGCAAGAATGAATCCTGTCATACCTTCCTGAAACCAGTCTTCATGTGTAAGGGATTGTGAATAATAATTTTTTGCAAGAACAGAAACTGTACCGCTGAATCTGTTTGCCAGTTCATCAAATGCTTTTGAATAACCTTTTCTTATCAGAGAAACAAGCTCTTCATTTGAAAAAACTGTAAAATTACTGATTTTTTCCTTATCAGCCATGAAAAACCTCTTATAATTCGTCAGTATACAAAACATAGTATACTATGTAATTTGTTATTTGTCAACAATTTTTTTGTTAAATCTGTGCATACTTTTGTATAAACAGAAAGTGAATAAATCTTTAATAGAAAAAAGTAAAAAAACAGGTGAAAAAAAAGAAAAAAAATTTAAAATAATTGTTGCATTTCTTGAATAGTTGTGATACAATACTTGCGTTATGTAAATGATTGAAAGAGGTGAATCGTAATGAAAGAGGGTATTCATCCTAACTATAAGCAGACTCAGATAAAGTGCGCTTGCGGTGCTGTATATGAAACAGGCTCATCAAAAGAAGATCTTCGTGTTGATATCTGTTCAAAGTGCCATCCGTTCTTCACAGGTAAGCAGAAGCTTGTTGATACAGGCGGACGTGTTGACAGATTCAAGAAGCGTTATAATCTTGATAAGTAATTTATTAAAATTGCGAAGCGGCACTATGTCAGTGCCGTTTTTTGTCGTTGCAGAAGAAAGATAAAGAATGATATGTCAGCAAGTTTCTGTCATATCCTGATTCACAAGGAGAACTTATGTCAGATTATCTTACATTAAAAAAAGAGTCAAGTGATGAGTTCATTGAAAAGCGTTCCCGATTCATCGGCTACGCAAAGCCTGTTACAACGCAGGAAGAGGCAATGGATTTTATCAATACCATAAGAAGTAAGCATTGGGACGCAACCCACAATGTTTACGCATATGTTCTCCGCCAGGGGCAGTCAAGACGTTATTCCGACGACGGAGAACCCTCCGGAACGGCAGGCGTACCGGTTCTTGATGTTCTGCTTAAAGAAAATATAACCGATTGCGTTGTTGTTGCCACAAGATATTTCGGCGGTGTTCTGCTTGGTGCGGGAGGACTTGTAAGAGCATATTCCCACACATCAAAAATTGCCGTGGAAGCTGCAGGAATTATAAAAATGAGTGTATGTTCGGTATTGAGCGTAACATGTGATTATAATTTTTACGGCAGACTTGCATCACTCGTTCCCGAATTCGGCGGAATTACCGAGCAGACAGATTTCGGGGAAAATGTAACGGTTGTATTTTATCTTCCGAAAGCAAATGAACCGCTTTTTGAAGCAAAACTTGTGGATCTCAGTTTAGGAAAGTTTTCTTCTGTCAAGTTATGTGAAAAATACGCTGAAATTGAATAAAAAAAATAATTTCAGAAAAATAAAGGATTTTAGTGTTAAAAAGAGTATATAATAAATAAAGGGGGAGAATATATGCGTTTCAGTGATGAGTTTTTAGCTGAAGTAAGAGACAGAAACGATATTGTAGACGTTATTTCTCCTTATGTGGATCTGCGTGTAAGAGGACCTCTTGCAACGGGATTGTGTCCGTTTCATAATGAAAAAACACCGTCGTTCACTGTTTATATAAATACTCAGTCATATTATTGTTTCGGCTGCGGTTCAGGCGGTGATGCAATAACCTTTATCAAGAATATCGAAAATCTTGATTACGGTGAAGCCGTAACGGTTCTTGCAGAGCGTTCAGGACTTGCTCTTCCGGCAGACGGGTATGATGACAGTATTGCCAAAATGAAAAGACGTATGTATGATGCAAACCGTGAAGCGGCAAAATTCTTTCATGCGAATCTTTTTAAGCCGGAAGGAAAGACGGGACTTGATTATTTCCTTGACCGAGGTCTTTCACCGGAAACAATACGGCATTTCGGTCTTGGGTACGCACCCGATAACTGGAATTCGCTTATAAAACATATGAAATCCAAGGGATTTTCCGAGCAGGAACTCATTGCTGCCGACCTTGCGAAAAAGACGCAGAAAGGCTATGTGATTGATACATTCCGAAACAGAGCAATGTTTCCCATTATTGATGTAAAGGGAAGTGTTATAGCTTTCGGGGGCAGAGTTCTTGACGATTCAAAACCAAAGTATGTTAATACCTCAGATACTCTGGTTTATAAAAAAAGTCAGGGAGTGTTTGCCCTGAACTTTGCAAAAAGAGGAACAGATAAAACCCTTATACTTTGTGAGGGTTATATGGATGTTATAGCTTATCATCAGGCAGGGTTTGAAAATGCCGTTGCAGGTCTTGGTACAGCTTTTACACCTGAGCAGGCAAAACTTTTGTCAAAATATGCCGAAGAAGTTATATTGTCGTATGACAGCGACGAAGCAGGACAGAATGCTACACGTAAGGCTATCGGAATTTTGTCAAAAACACCTCTCAGAATAAGAGTTGCAAAACTGCAGGGCGGAAAAGATCCTGACGAAATTATAAAAAAATACGGTAAGGATAAAATGCGTCAGATTCTCTCATCTGCTGTTGGTGATGTTGAATTTGATCTTCAGAGAGCACAGCAGGGGTTTGATCTGCAATCATCCGACGGAAAGGTTGCCTACCTGGAAAAAGCGGTAGAAGTGTTGTCAAAGGTGCGTAATCCTATTCATTGGGATGTTTATGCATCAAAACTTTCATCACAGCTGGGTGTTTCAAAAGAAGCAATCGTTATTCAGATTGAAAAGAAAGCAAAACAGAAAGCCCGTCGTGAAACGAAAGATAATTTTGCTAAGGCAGCAACTTTCAATGATGATTCACTTAAAAAAGTAAATCCCGAACGTCAGCAGAATCTTATTGCAGCAAAGGCGGAAGAAACGCTTATTGCATCACTGCTTCACAATCCTGATTTTTATTCAAAAATCAAAGAAAAATTGAGTAGTGATGATTTTGCAACTGATCTGAACCGTAGAATTTACAGTGTCATTGCAAGTCATATTCAGCAGCACAGACCGGTTGAGATTACATATTTCGCTTCGGAACTGTCTGATGAAGAGATAGGGTATCTTGTAAGGCTTGAGGCAATGAGAGAGAAACTCGGAAATACAGTTCAGGAATGTCTTGACTGTATAAAACGAATGAAGGATGAAAAACGTGAACGGGAAACCAAAAATCCGGCAGGAATGACTGATGATGAGTGGTTTTCTCAGTTTCAGAAAAAGGAAGAATAAATAAGACAGGTGGAAAGATATGGAAAACACAGAAAAGAAAAATGTATTCAGCCGACTTATAGAAAAGGGTAAGCAGACAGGTAAGCTTACTACTCAGGAAATCGATTCTGCAATACTTGAGATTGACTTTGATATCGAAGAACTGGACAAGTTCTATGAGCAGGTTGAAACAAACAACATTGAAATCGTTGACGATATGACAGATGCAATGATCGATGTTCTTGATTTTGATGACAGTGATATCGGTAAGTCAGCAGAAATCGAAGTTGATGATTCTGACGCTAAAAACATCCAGATGGATGATCCTGTTAAGGTTTATCTTAAAGAAATCGGTAAGGTACCTCTTCTTACAGCAGAAGAAGAAATTGACCTTGCTATGAGAATAGCTCATGATGATCCCGTTGCAAAAAGACGTCTTGAAGAAGCAAACCTTCGTCTTGTTGTAAGTATCGCAAAGCGTTACGGCGGCAGAGGTATGCAGTTCCTTGATCTTATTCAGGAAGGTAACCTCGGTCTTATCAAGGCTGTTGAAAAGTTCGACTATACAAAAGGTTTCAAATTCTCAACATACGCTACATGGTGGATAAGACAGGCTATTACAAGAGCTATTGCAGACCAGGCAAGAACTATCCGTATTCCCGTTCATATGGTTGAAACAATCAATAAAGTCAAGAAGACAAACAGCCTTCTTCTTCACAAGAACGGCAGAGAACCGACAGCTGAAGAAATCGCTGCAGAACTCGGCATGAGTGTTGAAAAGGTTCGTGAAATCCTTCGCGTGGCACAGGAACCTGTTTCACTTGAAACTCCTATCGGTGAGGAAGAAGACAGCCATCTTGGCGACTTTATTCCCGATGAAGATGCACTCGCTCCCGCAGACGCTGCGTCACAGCTTCTTCTTAAAGAAGCTCTCAATTCTGTTCTTAAAACTCTCACTCCCAGAGAAGCAAAGGTTCTTACTCTCAGATTCGGTCTTGAAGACGGTCATCCCAAAACTCTTGAAGAAGTCGGTGCCGAATTCAATGTTACAAGAGAAAGAATTCGTCAGATTGAAGCAAAGGCTCTCAGAAAACTCCGTCATCCTCAGAGAAGCAAAAAGCTTAAGGATTTCCTTGATTAATTAAAATCTGTATAATCAGAACACCCGAGACATCACGCTTCGGGTGTTTTTGCAGTTGTATGGTATTATTTTGGTGCATGAGGGGAGTTTATTCCTTGTTCGCCCCAGTATGCCATTTTTTCAAGACCTGATTTAAGAACGATATTTCCGTCTTTTATCTCGATACTGTATTCAACATCTTCATGGGCAAGCTTATCATAAGCCACCATTTTTGTTCCTCTTAAAACAGCTTCACCATTTTCATTCCAACCGAAATAAAGTCCGTCGGTTTCACTGTTGAATATATTGAAATATTCAGCCTTGCCGTTTTCATAAACTGTAAATGTAATTGTAAAAAGTCCCGATGTGGGGCCGTATCCGAGGACACAGTATTCATCTGTGCCGTCATCATCAATATCAGCGGTTATTTTGTCAATGTACATTTTTTCAGTACCGTTGAATTCAAATACTGCACCGGCGGGAATGCAGACTTCAGGCTCGGAATCTGACTGATAACTGTATCCGGGCATGGGAGATGACTCATCGGCAACAAAAACAAGATCTTCACCCTGTTTGCGGAAAGTGTAATGATGCGCTTTGTCATTCGCAACAATTACAATTTTATCTTCATAATCCTGATATGTGCCGTCAACTATATAGTCACTGAGTCTTGATATGCTGAAAAAGATATCTTTTGTGTCGGGATTAAGAGAAATATAAGAGGAGTCATACTCTGAAAAATATGAATATGAGTCGACAGAATGTGCAATACTGCTTGCGGACATTTCGGCAGGAGAGTGCAGAAGTGTCACAACAGTTCCGTAAGCATCATAACCGATACGGTAATATCTTTCAAAGTTTCCGGCTTTTATAAATGCATAGGCAAACACAGAACCTTTTTGGCGCGCATAAACGGTCAGTCTGTAATCTTCATCAATCACAAATTCCACAGAACCGGGAGAAGCCAGCTCCGAAAGGGGAGGGGAACATTGTTTCCATGATACATTATCAAGAAAACGTGCCACATCATAACCGTATGCTTCACCCACAAGGATTGATGAACTTCCATCTTCACTTTCAGGATAATGCAAAGCTGTTACAGAATATTCATTTCTGATTTCGTCTGACACTTTTACATAATCAAGATAAACAAGCCGTTCATATTTCTCTGTAAACCTGCCGTCATACTTACCGCTGTATTCTGTTTCCGGTACTTTATAGGTGTATTCATTCTGTGAAATAACATCACCTGTCAGCGTGTTTATTTCAATTCTGCTCGTTACAGCACCGGTAGAATAAACTTCACGGGTAAACACAAGCAGATTCTTTTCTTTTTCGTAGACTGTACGGTAAATGTATCTTACACCCTCTTCAATTTCTTCAAAAGTGCCGATATCCATATCATATGGCAACTTGCTTTCATAAAGCATATTTGAGATTTCAACGGATATACCGGCATCGGTAAGTGATATACGTTCAACATCACTGTAATCACGTACCTCAGCATCTCTGCCGATTTCCTTAAGATAAGTCTCTGCGTAATTTACGCATTGATTCCACATGTTTTCGTAGTCTTCGTCCGTGGGAGTCAATGCACGGTGTTCGTATTCTGCAGGGAACATTTTCTTTATTGAATCCACGTGTTCTGAACCGTCTTTTGCGTATTCGTAGTTTATAAGATTATATTTATTTTCAGATTTTTCAAAAGTGAATACAGCAGGTATCTGATGACCTGACTTCGCTATGAAATAACCGTTTTTAAACCCGAATGTTGTAAGATTTTCTGTAAGATAAACTGTGACTTCATTGCCTTTTTCCTCAATGCCATATACAATATGTCCTTCGGTTATGCATTCATCATGATAATCATATTGTGAATTAATATAGAAAATCGCCTGCGAAACAGCTTCATCAAGCTCGGGATTGCTTTCTTTTAATTCGCTTTTCGGATTTGTAAGGAAGCAAACTGCAACAACAATGCAGGAAATAACAGCAATCGTAATAATCCATACAGTCGGTTTTCTGTAACTGAGAACAGATTTGATTCTGCTTTTTATTCCCGTTTCTCCGAATGCAAGAGGACAAGCTGAAACAGTCCGTCTTGAAATACTGCAGTTGATAAGAGCGTCTGAATAAGCTTTTCTGATATCGGTTCCCATTTCTTTTATGACCTTTTCATCACATGCCAACTCAATATCCTTACAAAGCAGGATATATGCAAGCCATATTATGGGATTGAACCAATAAACGGTAAGAATTGCAAAACCGAAAGGCTTCCACCAGTGGTCACGGCGTTTTAGATGCGCATTTTCATGGGCAATGACATATTCAATGTCACTTTCAGCCATACCCGACGGAAGAAAAATACGGGGCTTCACAATTCCGAGTATAAATGGCGTGGCTATGTGATCGCAAAGGTACACATTTCCGTTAAGTAATACACTTTCGGTAACTTTTCTGTGAATCCGTACGTAACTTATAACAGAATATATAATCAGTGCTGTCATTCCCAGAAGCCACAGAAGAGCAAAAATGCTCACTGCCGTAAAACCCGTATTCAAAGGAACCGTAACACCCTCAAAATAATGTGAACCGAGATAGTCATTTACCTGATTGTCAACAGCGTTTATTCCTGTATTTACATCAAATGACGGACCGCTAACAATATTCTGAGGAATGGTTTCAGTGCTCGGAACAAGGCTGAAAATGCTTTCAAAGGAGAACGGACACACAAGACGGAATCCCACAAAAGCCCAGAGCACGGTATTTATCCATTTGGGAGTTTTTTTAAGAAAAAATCTCACCGCAACAACCGCAAGTACGAGCCATGATGCCGTTATACTCATATTGAAAAGAGATATAAATAAATCAGTCATATTCAATCCACCTCAAAATCGGCAACCATTCTGCGAAGTTCGTCAACTTCCTCCCGGGTGAGTGATTTTCTTTTGGTGAATGCCGCAAGAAATGCAGGCAATGAGCCTCCGAATGTGTTGTCTACAAACTGTTCGCTCTGAACAGAATAGAAATCGTCTTTTGAAATGACGGAAGTGACAGTCCCTTTGTCATTTCTGAAAATTCCTTTATCGCAGAGTCTTTTCAGAACGGTGTAGGCTGTTGTTTTTTTCCAACCGAGAGCCGATTCACTCATTCTGACAAGATCTGTTGTTGAAACGGGTTCATTCTGCCAGATAATATCCGCAAATCTGGATTCAATTGCTCCCATCTGAATTTCACTCATAAAAAAACACCTCCGAAAATGTTCTACACATTGTAGAATATATAGATATTCTACAATGTGTAGAATGAAAAAGTCAACAAAAAAAATAAAAAATAAAAAAAATTAAAAAAATGTAAAAAAAGACTTGCAAAATGTGAAATTATGTGTTATTATATTGAACGTTCCGAACATCCGGGTGTGGCGCAGTTGGGAGCGCGCTTGACTGGGGGTCAAGAGGCCGTGAGTTCAAGTCTCGCCACTCGGACCATTTACAACAAAAAAGCTTGCTATTTGGCAAGCTTTTTTGTTATATTTACACAAACATATATGTCCGTTTAGTCCGTCAGGTTCCACAAACACTATAGGTTTTTTCTTTGGTGGTTAACTTTATGGTTAACTCAAGTATAAATTTTTATTATTTTTTTAACCATTTATTGCAAAAAAAAGCATTATATGGTTGATTTTTTTTATTGCATTATAAATTTTTTTGAATTTTTTATAAATAATGGATGAAAAACATAAAGCACCTCTCCAATTCGGATAGGTGCTTTATGTTTATTCGTTTTTAATAATTTTTTGTTGGTTCATGATAATTTTAGTCTCCTTTCTGCCTACCAGACATTCATCCACATCAATTTCAAGTATTGCAGAACGAATAATTTCACGAAGATACTGAGCTTCCATTCTTTTTGGAAGAATCTGTCTGCCGTCTGCATCAAAAAACTTAAGAAGAATATCATAGAGCACTTTCTTATCGTCGATTTCAATTTCAGAAGATGTCTGACCATTTATCAACAAGTCTGTGATTTCATCAAGGACATAGCTATTTTCAGCCATACTTCTGTCATTGATATACACTCCGCCTTCAATCTTAACGGGGAATGAATAATAAGTCGTCTTTCGAGTGATGCTTCCGAATGCAGTCGGGATTGTTGTTTTGATTTCTTTTACAGTTTTGTCCATTATAAAACTCCTTTTATTGATTTTGAAAATTACCATATTGTCAATTTTCTGAAATAATTATGAAGTCTGAATTTCAGCATAAAAGCAAAAACAGCCCTTTTCAATAAAAGGACTGTTTCTGCGGTGTGATGTATCCGAAAACAAAACAAAACGGATACAAACAGGAGAATTCCAATATATCGATGCTATGAAATAATTATGATTGATACATAACAAGATAAAAGAAAAACAGCCCTCTCTTTTCAGAAAGGACTGTTTCGCATAACAAACATAGAAACGGAGAGTTTAAAAATTCCAAAATATCGAGAAACGCTAAAACAATTATGATTTTTGAATAACACAATAAAAGAAAATTTCAGTTTTTTTATATGAGAAATCTGCATGTAACTGAAAAAACAAGCAACAAAAAAGCCGTTCCCACGCAGAGAACGGCTTCTTTGAAAAAAACACCAACTATAATAAGGACGAGTGATAAAAAACTCCATATTTTCTTTATCACGATTTAATTATGACAGTCAGTCAAAAAAAACTAAAAATTTTTTCAAAAAAATTATTATAGAAAACTTTTTCTGAGTCCACCTTTCATAATTGCATTGTCAACTTAATAAGGAAATCTTTGCAGAAATGCAAAGGACGTGAAAATGCAGTTATACACGAAAAATATTCTGCGGTTGGTCACCCCTGTTTGTAAATAAATGACCCGGCGAAAGTAGGTTCCATAAGTTGTAGTCAACCGAAATTGTCGCATTGGATTGATTGTCTGTTTCCGACCATGTAAAAAAATGGAACTGTGCGGGCGGAACCCCAGAAATAGGATATGTTAAGCCATAAGTCAGGGCTGGGTGAAACTTCTTTCAATATTACTATATTGAAAAGCTTAACATTCGAGGTATGAAAAAACTCGATTTCAGGACTACAACTTGCGACGACGACCGACCGAGGCGACGGCATATGGATGGTGAAAATCTCCTGTTGCAAGGGGATTTTCTACCCTAAGTGCTCAAACTTCCCTCCCTCAGCTTCAGCATATATGATTTTTCAATCAAAAACTTACAGTTAACATAATAAACTTAAAGTTAATATCAAATTGAACTTGCTTCAATTTGATGGCTTGGTTCTTCGCCGGTGAAGAACATGGTGTTAAAAAATTTTTTATATATTGTGTAATGTATAAAGCTTAACAATACAGTTATAATAATATATAAAGATATATGAGTAAAGCAAAAGCCGACATCGTAATTGATGCCGTCTTTTCTGTTAATTGTTGTTCTTCAAAAATGTTGACATGAAACTGTCAAGCACTGTTGAATACATTTCGACTTCACTTTTTAACTTTTTGTATTTTTCTGGTCCGAGTATACATGAGAGCTCAGTAGCATCATTGTATTCTTTGTCATTGAAGAATATTGCTGTTGATACATCAAAGCCTTTACCGTTAAACTCGTAAACAATGATTTCCCTGCGGAAAATACCAACTGTAGTATGAATGACATTGGTATCAATAAGTTTCTGCTTCATTTGTTTTATCCTCCTTTAAATAAACATCAGCTCATCCGGGTTGTCGAATATATCAAACATTATTCGTGCTCCTATTTTGAAACCTCGAATAAATGCCTCTTTGTCATTGAGCGTAAATGCTCGTCCGAATGCATCTGCATATTCACGAAAAAGCCTGTGCTCTTCGCCTGTCAGTATCTTTGAAAGTATTTCTTCATTTTTTGACAGTTTGTCCCATGCGGTTTTGAAATCCTTATCTTTGCTGATACTTTGGCTTTGCGGAGCTATGTTGCCGTGAAAAAGCTCTTCGATAAAATTATTCCTCATCTTCATCTTCCTCCTGAAAATAGCTGTCTAATGCTTCAAAGGCATCAATCTCAGCGAAAATCTCTGCGAGGTTTTCAAAACCCATCGGATAACTCTGGTGTGTATACCTCTGAGCTCCGGTTCGTCCATCATAGAACCGCACAAAAGCAAACTTGTTTTCGAAAATAATTGAGTAGAATGAGCCATGTTCATCCTTGGTGGTAGAAAGTTTAATGCGTCTTATTGTTTTGTCCATGTAATTTTTTCTCCTTTATAAATAAATAAAAGCGAAGTTGAATTACTCCAAGCTTCACTTTTGATGTTTTAATTATGATATAAAGGTGGTACACATATAAGAATAATTTATTAATTTGATGTGATTACTTAAGATAATTATTAAATATTAAGATTTGATTGACATTTTTTTCATAGAGTGTTATACTCATATCAACATTACTTAAAGGTAGGTGGACAAAATGACAATGACTATTATTTTACGAAATCGAAGTGCCGTTTTGTCCGTTTGTGATTGATGTAATACATATCTTTCTGAATTAACAAGGCATCTTCGATTTTCGGAGGTGCCTATATTTATTTTTCAGGAGGATAATTATGATAGATACAAAAAACTATAAACTTGTGATACCAGATAAAATTCATGAGCTTCAATACATAGAGATGATGGACAAATGGGAATCGATAGAGGAAAACATCCAACCCGAATTGTTAAGACGATACAGTAAAAGTTTAGGTGCAAATGTATCCTATTCAAAGTGGCTTGAATGGTGTGAGGATGACAGAATCACAGGTTCAATGTTATCAACAGGTGTTCCTTGTACATTATACTTTTTTGTTGATGATACAGGTGAAATATTAGGTGCAATTGAAATAAATCAGAAGAATACACACAGAGGTCATCTACATGCAGGAATAGTGCCTTGGCACAGAGGTAAAGGGCTTGGAACAAAAATGCTTGAATTGGCTTTGGAAATTTGCAGGAACATAGGTATGACAAGTGTTGATATTGTCCCGTATAAGTCCAACAAATCAGCTATTAAAACTATTCTCAAAAACGGCGGAATTTTAATGGATGAGTTCTATGAAGACGAAAAATGGTCACAAAGATACAGAGTATCACTATAAAGAGGTGTAAAAATGGCAAAAGAGTGTTGTTGGTGCAATTTTACTGATGCAGAAAAACAAAG
The DNA here is from genome assembly GCA_045658165.1 of Acutalibacteraceae bacterium. Taxonomy (GTDB): domain Bacteria; phylum Bacillota; class Clostridia; order Oscillospirales; family Acutalibacteraceae; genus UBA1081. Next base: position 2,422 of record JAZOUN010000115.1, on the reverse strand, counting down.
CATCTTATATGAAAGTGTGTATTGGTATGTGTTTTTGGCTGATAAACAAGATTATTTGGGAAGATGTGTTGTAGTTCTTAAACGGCATTGTGCAAATCTGTCTGCTATCGACTTGTCGGAATGGATTGAACTAAAAGAAATCATTGCAAAAATTGAAACTTGTTTTAAAAATGTATTAGAAGCTGATTTGTGCAATTGGAGTTGTTTGATGAATGATTTTTTCAAATCAACTAACCCCTATCCACACTTACATCTGCATGTAAGACCTCGGCACGAAAAACCTATAATTATAAATGGTAATAGTTATATTGACGAAGAGTTTGGTCATCACTATGATAATAAAAAAGAAACAATATTATCAGATGGCGATAGAGAAATATTATTTAAAAATATGAAGCAATTCTTCAATCAGGAGCAAAAATGATTACACTTACCGAATATTTGAATAACCCTTGCGGAACTCTATCTATCCCATATTGGAAAGCAAAGAATATTACAATACCGCCTGAAATGAAGATTCTGCATAATAGGGATTTTCGTGCGGAAATCTTATCAGATTATACTGATGAAAAATATTTTCGGTTGTATCACAATCTCAAAGAAATACCGAAAATCATAGCTAATGATTTTGAGATTATCACAGTGACACGAAAGGACATTAAAGCAATCGTGCAGATAATAAACGATTCATATACGGATATATCTGTAAACAAAGAACTTATCAAAAGTTATACCAAAACACCTGTTTACAATGCTGCTTTGTGGATAATGGTCAAGGAAAAAGTAACGGATAAATATGTAGGTTGCGGAATAGCTGATTTTGATACAGAAGCAAAAGAACTTATCTTGGAATGGATACAGGTATTGCCACAATATAGAGGCAAGAAAATCGGTCAGTTAATAGTAACAGAACTACTGCTCAGAATAAAAGGTGTTGCGGATTTTGCAACTGTTTCGGGCAAGGTCGATAATGCGACTAATCCCGAAGCGTTATACAGAAAATGTGGATTTGTCGGCAATGATATATGGCATGTTCTGCATAAGAAATGAGGATTTATAAATGTCTGTAATTCACGGAACAGAAAAATATTCCATAAAAGATGCTCCTTTAAATAAAGTTCAGCAAGCTTCTGTTAAATTAATGATAAATGATTTAAGATTATTTACTACTCTTATTGTAAACAAGGAACAAATAAAAGCAAATTGTTATATTGCATTAATGCCATATATGGGGTTAATTATTGATGGTATTGAAGATTGGATTAATGCCTACAACAATTCATCAAAACATAAATTACACTTACCGACATTTGAAACTGATGAGCAAATATATTATACTGAAATGCGAAATTCAATTAAGCTTTTTGAAAAAGGTTTTTTGGAACTAAACAAAATCATAAAAGAAAATTATGCTCATAGCGATGAACATTTTTCATCTATTTGTAAACCAATCGCAAAACATTTTCAATTATACGACATTTATGGGGTGTTTTATTGCAACTCAATACCCTGCGACAATACAATTTTAGACCAAATTGTCACACCTTATTTTTCATTTGGAGAAAAACTCGGAGAAAACATTAAAAAAATGGCTGTTATTGGTGGCGAATACATTGCTTGTTTTGATGCTTTTGAACCATACAATATAAATGCAGAAGCCATATTTTCTTCAAAAGATTATGGTGGCATTGTGAAATCGCCATTCGGAAATAAATATAATTATAAATTTTTGTTATTTTCAATATTGTGTCAAATAAATTTTATAGTATATGCTATTGATAAATTTATAGTTGATGAAACTTCTACAAAATTAAGATTTGCTTATATTTTATATTACTATTTGCTTAAATTCTTACCGGATATGAAAAAACACTTAAACATTGATATAATTATAAACAATAAATATTTTTTGGATAAATTCAGAAATGCAATGGCACATTATAAATTAGGTGTAGCATTAAAAGAAAATGAAATGATTGACAGTGATATTATGTTTGGTTTAACACAAAAGTATTTTTTTGAAGATTATACTACTGTAAAAAACAACATTATCACTGAACTTGATAATGCTGGCAAACAAATTCAGCACATAATTAACTTGGTTTATTAATTCTATAATGATACAGAGGTAAATTATGAAATTACATAACTTCGGCATGCCCACACTGATTGAAACAAGCACTCTTGATGAGTGTGCGAAGCTGTGTGCAGAATTAGGTCTTGATTTTATTGAACTTAATATGAATCTGCCACAATATCAGCTCCACAAAATTGATGTAGATTATTTCAAAAGCATTGCTGAGAAATACGGTATTTACTACACTATTCACCTTGACGAAAATCTGAATGTATGCGATTTTAATCCGTATGTTGCAGATGCTTACATAAAAACTGTTGCAGATACTATCAAAATCGCAAAGCA
>JAZOUN010000114.1:0-39219 GCA_045658165.1 Acutalibacteraceae bacterium | reverse complement strand
GGACTTATGAGCCATTGGACAGGAAGTTGTGACAGCCCTCTTTATTATGAAATTCTCAGACGTTCTGCCGAAAAAAATGAGGGTGAATTCAGAAATAAAATTGTAAACTTCATCGACCCCGAAAAGCTCAAAACCCTTTATCTTGAAATGCTCTGCGAAGTCGGTTGCCGCATCATGCTTTATACTTTTGCCGAAGATGCAATATGCGACGGTGACAAAGTCCTTGGTGCGACTGTCGTCAATAAATCGGGAAAAACTGATATTTTTGCAAAAGTCACAATTGACGCAACGGGTGACGGTGATATTGCCGCGAAATCGGGTGCTGAATACATTCTCGGCAGAGAAAGTGACAACAAGATGCAACCTGCAACACTTATGTTCAAAGTGGGCGGTGTTAATTACAACAGCGCTGTATTTTTAGGCTCCTTTGAATCCACATACGACACTCCGCAGGGGGAATTGCAATCACTTGCCAAAGAGCATATTCCTTACCCTGCAGGTCATATTCTCACTTATAAATCAACTCTGCCCGGAGTTGTCACTTGTAATATGACAAATGCAATTGATATTGACGGTACTTCTGCTGATGACCTGACAAGAGCAACCCTTACATGCAGACAGCAGATGGATGATATTGTGAAATATCTCCGAAGATTTGTACCCGGCTACGAAAACTGCTATGTTATAAGCTCCGCTTCGCTTATGGGAATCCGCGAAACAAGACATTTCAAGGGAAAATATACACTTAATGAAAATGATATTCTTGAAGCAAAAGTTTTTGACGACTACATTGTAAAAGATGCATATTTCAATTTTGATGTACATAACATCACAGGTTCAGGACTTGATAAAACGGGTGTACAGAAACATTTCAACCAGACAAAAGGTTACACAATACCTTACCGTTGCCTTTTGCCCGAAGTGAAGGAAAATCTTCTTCTTTGCGGAAGAAATATTTCAGGTACACATATGGCACACTCAAATTTCAGAGTAATGCCCATCTGTGTCGGCATAGGTGAAGCGGCAGGCACAGCTGCTGTAATTGCCGTTAAGAAAAATATCCCCCTTGCAGATGTTGCGGCAGATGAAATAAGAGAAATTACAGGAATATAAATACGGAGGTATTTTTATGAGTTATATAGTAAAAGGAATTTCTTTTGCAGTTATGATGGTTGCAATGTTTTTCAACACAATGGAAGCATCATTTATAAAAAAAGCTCCTGAACAGAAAAGTCAGGAACAACTTATTGAAATGCAGGATGGGTTTGATAAATTTGAATTGAGCGAAGAAATAACTGTTGTCAATATCGGTGAAATATCCGTGGCACAGCGACATTCTCTTGTCTGTTTGCAGGGACTTGTTGCAAGGGATAAGCCTGCAATATTCTTTGATTACGGCAGTGAATCAAACCGTTATTCACTTGAAGAAATGGAAAAAGCAGGTTACAGACTGTCTTATACAGATGAAGAGGGAAATCCTTGGAAATATGATTCCGTAATTGAAAAATTTTCATCATATATTACTGACGGAGGATATATTCTCTTTAAAACCATTGAAGATCACGGTCAGCTGAATACGGCAACCAATCTTGCAACAATCAACGGATGGTTGCCCGTAACACCTGAAAATGAAGAAGCCGTTAAAAAGCTTGGTCTTACAAAATGTGCCGATATAAGCGAAGACAATATTAATGTAAAATATCTTAAAAAGTTTTATAAAGAATATAAAGATTTTTTCCGTAACGATTCACTTGTTCATCAGTATTACTATGCAAGCGGAATGAGAGATTTTGCTGTTCAGCAGAAAATTTTTGTAATGTATGTTGATGACTCTGATTATGAAGGCAGAATTTTCCGTAATAAGGTTATGAGAAATCTTGAAACTGCATCAATTATTTTCGGATGGTGTCAGAGAGAAGTTAAGTTTACACAGTCAATTTCTCTTTACGGTCACTCTGTTATTCCCTCAGACCATTCGTATAATCTGAGCATTCTTTCATGTTTTGATGATGAAAAAGCAGAATTCAATGTGCAATTCCCGACAGAGGTTGCGCTCGATGAAAACAAACACTACGTTGCGTTGGTTTACAGCGACGGAGATAATCTGCAGTGGATTCAGAACGGATTCAGTGAATACCACACATGGCAGAGTTATAATAACGATACACCTGTCAGTTGGACATTTGCACCGATTACAAGTATGATTTCTCCTGTTGATGTGCAAAGAACACTTTCTGCAAGTGAAAATCAGGCAGTTATAACGGGACCTACAGGCGGAGGATATGCAAGAATTTCAAAAATGAGTTCAAAAGAGCTTGAGGCTTTTTCAGACTACACAGCTTCTGTCATGCTTGAATCAGGACTCAATATCATGACATTTCTTGATGAAGTAAAAGGTCCGTTCTTTTACAACAGCTTCGAAAAACGACTCTCATATTTTTCAAGATACGATAATATTGAGGGCGGTGTTATTCAGCTTGATCCCGACAGATATGCTGCAGGCGGAGGAAAAGTTTTCTTCTCTGATGATAAGCCGTTTATAACTGTGGGATTCAGCCTCTGGCATCCCAGCGGAAATGCAGATGAAGTTACAAATGAATGGCTTAAAGAACAGGCAGAGGTTATAAATTCAAAGAAAGCAGACTTATCATCAATCAACGGTTACACTGTAATAAATGTTCATCCCTGGACAGTAGGACCTGATGATTTACAGTATTTTGTAAGTCAGTTGGGAGATAATGTTGAAGTTATAGGTGTAAACGAATTACTTGCAGCCGTTAAACAGAATATTCCCCACGAAACAGCAATGCCGGAATAAATTTTTATTCTGTTATGTTTAATAAAAGCAGAGTTAAGTTTCTTTTTACTCTCAAATACTAAGATTCAGTTGTTTATTGTTGGTGTCTGATATGAAAAAACGTAAGTGGCAACGCCACTTACGTTTTTTTGTCGTTTATCATTCAATACGGAATGTTCTGAATTCAAAGGGTTTATATGCAATTTCACCGTTGCATTCACCGAGATATTCTTCAAGAGGTGAAACTTCGGTAATCTTGGTTCCTTCCGGAACTGTCAGCACAGTCTTTCCGGGTACACCGTAAGGCTCATAAACACGCACGATATATCCGTTTCCGTCTTCTGCAGGTTTGATGCAGTCAACAATGAGTCCTTCGTTTGAAAGAGTAACAACAGGATTTTCATTGCTTTCACCCTCAAATACAACAAAGGGAGAATTGAAAAGATAAGCTTCCTGTGCAACTTTTCCGGCAGACAGACCGCCGATATGGGGGTAGATTGCGTATGCAAAATCGTGTTCACCGGTGTCTCTGAATCTTGAGGGGTTATCTGTATTACGAAGAAGAGTCATAATTATATCGTTATCAATAACATTATGACCGTACTTGCAGTCGTTGATGATTGAAACACCGTAAACATCATCAGACAGGTCTGTGAAACGGTGAGCCGCATATTCGTGCTTCCATTTTTCTGCAGGTGTGTTTGAATGAGTGTTGCGTTTTGTAATACCGTAAGCTATTTCGTAACTTGCCTGAGTTGATACAACATTTACGGGGAATGAAGCCTGAAGAATCTTATATTTTTCCTGCCAGTCAATGTGTGAAACAATATCAACCCTTGCAATGTTTGCATATGCAATAATGTCCTGAGTAAGAACAGTATTATTATGCTTTTTGGTGACTCTTACTGTTACTCTTTCATCATTTATATCAACAAGAGTTATCTCATTTTCCCAGTTCATATCAACGGGACGCATTTTGTATTCTTTGTCGATATTCCACGCGTCTTCATGCTCGGGACCGTCTTTGTAGGTAACGATATTGTTAAGATTATCACCGACAAATCTGTCTGCACGTTTGTCATAGAAACTGCCGAGAGTACCGTCATTGCGTACAATGAATGTAAAGTAAGGTGTTTCAATGCTGACATTGTCTTCGTTCTTTTCTGCAGTTATACTGTTTTTGCATCCTGCGGAGTCAGCCTTGTAATATGTTCTTGCAGTGAATCCTGCAAGGTCTTTTACATAGAATATACAGTTTCCGTCTGCGTCTGCGATGACATCGGATGTGTATTCACCGTCTGTAAGAGCAAGACCTGCATATTTCTTATCAAGTTTTACATATGCACTGCCTGTGAATGAGTTGGGGTTATAGACAGTGATTTTATCTGCCGCTTCTTTATAAAGTACATCAGTAACAAGCTGTTTTTCTTTTTTGTCAGCAAATGCAAAAAGTTCCTTATAAATCTTTTCGGCATCGTCATAAACAGTATCAATCGAACTGCCGGGAAGAACATCGTGGAACTGGCAGAGAAGAAGATCTTTCCAGTATTTCACAGTTTCGTCATAACCTGCATCCTTGCCCTTGAGCTTTGCAAGAACAGAAAGGAGATCAAGTCTGCGGAAAGTCATTTCAATATAACGGTTATTGCGTTTGATGTCTGCAATTGTTGTATATGTGCCCTGATGTGTTTCAACACTGAGTTCACCTTTCCATACGGGCAGACCGTCACGTTTTTTGTCAAGTTCTTCGAAATATTCTTCAGCTTTTACGAGTTTTACTTCAGGCATACCGGGAACTTTCTGAAGAAGACGGTAATTCTTAAGCATTTCATCTGTTACACCGCCGCCACCGTCACCGTAGCCGTAGGACATGAGAACATGATCCCATACTTCTTTCTGCTGGAGTCTGTCTGAAACAAGACGGATATTCTCATTATCAATTGAATTATTGTAGCAGTCTCTTGTAAGGGGTACTGTTGCATAAAGATTGCTTCCGTCAATGCCTTCCCATACGAAAGCGTTATAGGGGAATTCATTTGCAGTCTGCCAACGTACCTTTGTTGTGTAGAAACTCTTCATTCCGCATTTTGTGAAAATCTGCGGAAGTGAAGCAGGGAAGCCGAATGAATCGGGAATCCAACAGACATCACTTGTTTTGCCGAATTCTTCTTTGAAGAACTGATGTCCGTAAAGAAACTCTCTTACAAGAGACTCGGCACCTGAAATATTGAGATCCGATTCAACCCACATTGGCCCCACAAGACGCCATTTGCCGTCTTTTACGCGTTTGCGGATCTGTTCAAAAATATCGGGATAAACTTCTTTTATATAGTTGTAGACAGAGGGCTGTGAAAGTGAAAATTCAAATTCATCGTATCTGTCCATAAGACGAAGCTGATTGAGAGCCGATCTGCCGGATTTGCGGATTGTATCCTTGAATCTCCAGAGCCATGCAACGTCAATATGCGTTGAAGCAACGCAGTCAACAACACAGTCATCGTCGCCGAGTTTCAGACTTTCAAGTCCCTCAAGCAATTCCTTGTGGATTTCAATAACGTTTTTGCGGTAATCTTTAAAATCAAGAGAAATGTCACTTTTGCGGATTGTGTTTTCAAACAAGGCATTGACTTTGCTCTTTGTGTAATCATTTTTGATATATTTTATAAGGTCACGCACAAAATCCATTGTGTATGAAAAATCTGCAAGTTCTTTGTCGGCAATAACATAACAGGGGTTTTCAACAGGTTTTACTGTTCTTTCGTCGTTGCAGAAAACACAGGCATAAATTTCAAGCTCAATTGCAATTTCTCTGCCGTACATTGAATCTTCAAGAAAAACTTTGCAGCGCTGAGTATTATTATCCACACCTGCATAGCGGACACCGTCAATAGAAACAAAGGCTTCACAGTCACGAGGCAATTTAAGCTCAAGATAAGCAACTTCATTGTCAAGAGGCTTTTTCGGTGTGAATACAGTTTTCATCATACAGGTTTTGTGGTCGCGGAATGTAACTGTATCGTCAAAATCAGCCCAGTCTGTGAGGGGGATGTATGTTTCTCTGTCTGTATAGTCAAGAATTCTGTACTGCCAGCCGTCAACGGGCACTGACTCAACAATTGCTCTGTTGCGGAACAGAAGCAGATTTTTATCAATCATTGCATTTACCATAGGTATCACTCCTTGATTTTGCTGAAAAATTGTACCAAAAAGACAAAATGTCTCTGATATATGCAATTATATTGTAAAAATGGACAAAAATCAATAAGAGGATGGAAATTTTGTTCAGGCAGAACAGTGCAAAGATATAAAACTTCCGCAATTGATGTGAATTCAGAAAATGTATTGCAAAATCACGCTTTTTGAATGAAAATTCTGCTTGAAAAGAAAGGGATTGTGATGTAAAATGTATGCAGTAAATATTCAGGAGTGATGTAAATGAAAAAATTTATTTCTGTATTACTTGCATTGATGATGGTTGTTTCAATAATGCCTTTGTCTGTGTTTGCAGAAAATGTTAACAGTAATAATGCAGTAGCTTATGCTGAAGACGGTTACGCGGGTACTGTTTGCAGCAATGTTCAGATGTATGAATATAATAATTATGTATATGTTATAAATGAAAACAGTCTGTACAGATATTCTCTTGATTTTAAGGATAGCAAGCTGCTTTTAAGCAATGTTGGAAGTATAACTTTGTTCAGTATATACAATGATGTTTTTTATCTCTGCGGCAGTTCTTTGATTGCATATGATATAAAAACTGAAACATCGCAGGTTCTTTCAGACGCTAACTATAGCGAAATATTCATTTACAAGGACAAAATCTATTTTGAAAAACACAAACCCGGCAATCCGGAGTATCAGATAGCTCAATACGATCTGGCAACAAAATCAGAAAAGATTATATATAACAGCACTTCTTATCATTTAAGCATTAGGGCAATGGACAATAACTATATATATTTTTCTGACAAGAATACTGAAGCAACAACCGATTATAAGGTAGATATTTACAGATATAACGCAGATACAGGTATAACAGAATCATCATCAATAGCAATGCATTACGATTATGACAACCGAGATGCTATGTGGTTACACTATTATTCTGTTCAGGAAATGCTGATTGCTGATGGCAAAATTTATGTCACTGTCGGATGCATTTACGGAACAGGTCAGTTCTATTCGGGCGATGTGTACGTAGCAGATTCTGATGCTTTTTCATTCAGCAGAATTAACGGCACTTTCACAAACACCGGCTATGGTTTATATTACGTCAACAAAAAGGTTTATGTAAACAGCCGCTCTGATAGGTATGCGCAAAACTATGGTCTTGTTTCGATTGATAATTTGTCAGCCGATTTGCTCGGTGTAAGCATTGTTGCAGATTACGGGAATTTATTCTTGTGTATTGCTGACGATGATATATATCTTTATGATATAGTGAAAAACACAAAAAAGCTTATTATTGATGACAGCAAATATAAAGAATTATATAAAGACTATATTGAAGAAGCCCAAAAGAAGAATTACGGCTATAAGGATGAATATATAAAATTGCGTTGTTATAATCTTCGGTTTGACGGCTCAACACTTGCCTTTACACCGTGGATAGGTCTGCCTGCAGGTATTGATTCATATAACTTTGATCGTATTATTTATAGTGGTAAGATGGAATTTATTTCATTGAATCCGCCTCCCTTTGCAATGAATAAGTACATAGCTGAAGTCTGGTCAGGAGGAAACAATCCGGAGTCTGTATATATAGACAAGCTTGTTTCATCCAACGGTAATTTCTCTGCCGAGCTTGCAGAGGCACTTACTGAAAACAAAGAGTTCTACAACGCTGTTGTTGGCTGGGAAACAATGAAGCTTGCGTTCAGTCCTGTGGAAACAATGGGTGAATTGCTGTATCTGGATCAGGCCGGAATATATCAGGTTCTTGCTTTTGACCTTATGAAACAGTGTCTTCTGAATGAAGAATATAAAGAGATTGTAAGCTCTGATGTTATGGAATTCACTGAACATCTGATTGGTGCATGCGGTACGGGCAGTTCGATTCTTGCTGAATTGAATCTCACTGATATAAAGGATTTGAAAAAAGCTATTGACAGCGGTGACGTCAGTTTGACTGATAAATATGTTGCAATTCAGTGGAAAAATGTAAATGCAAACGGTGAATTGTTTAAAAGCGCAGACGATTTCTTTTCTGTATTTAAATTCCTGGTCAACGGTGCATCAACTATCAATGATCTGTGCACAAAGATGGCTCTGTACTGTAAGGCTTTGCAGATGACAAAGACACAGAGTGCGGTTTTTTATGAAATGGCAGACAACACAACAGTAAAACCGCTGAAGGACGCATTGCTTGACATTGCAGATGTTGCATCAAGTGAAAAAGTAGCACAGGGTATATTGAGTGCTGTCAGTGATGCAACAATCAAGACAGGTATACAGGTTAACGCATTCCTTATTGATGAATTGCTCAAGGTTGTTCCGTACTACGGAGTGCTGAAAATGGTATATGATGTAACAGCAGCCGGAGTAAATATCATTCTGAATGCCAACGGAATTATTGACGCATATTATACACTTATGTGTACCGCGGATCTTTGCAGAACATCAAAAAAGACAATCAGTACACTTAAAGAAAAATATGAAGCAGACACAACCGAAATAAATGCCGCAGCATATATTGAATCTGTAAAAATGTATATAAAGGTCATCGGTACAGACCTTGAATCCGGTTGTTCCTTTGTCAGTGCCGCTTGTGAGGAGGGCATTCTCAATGTGTCAGAAAACTTAGAAAATGACATATTGAATCTTTTTGGTTACGGAACTGAGACTACATATGATGAAGTCTGCAGACGCATAGGGGAAATCAACAAAGGCGTAAGCAGTATGTACGACTGGCTTGAAACATCATGGATTCTGAATGAGGAATATCTTAAAGAAGATTATCCTGAGGTTTATCCCTACTATGCTCAGCAGGAGATAATGAAGGATGTATATACACCGGTAATGACAGATTGCAAACTCGATAAAGACGGAAAAACAGAAATTCTGTTCTGCTATATGAATATGGGATTTGTTGACGGTGTTGAGGTTGAAGAGTATATTGAACCCGAAACTACAGTGTACAACAGTGAAGATGCATTTGTTGTAACTGTATATGATGAAGCACAGAAAGATGTTTTCCCGAAAGTGTATCGTGCAAGAAGCTTTTTTGAATCTGAAGAAGAAAAAGTGTATTCAAATTATTCAGATAGCGAATGTGTGAATATTGAGCTTGAGAATCCCCATCTCAGCATGCCTGCATTTAAAGATATCTTGCTGAAAAATGCAAGTGCAACAACATCAATAGCAATTCATGATAAAACGAATGTATATTATGACAATATCAGATATCACATTTACAGACAGACGGGTGATTCGGATTTTGAAAAAATTGCAGTTATTGACAGAAGCAATCTTTATAACGGTTATGTAACTATATTTACAGACAACACAGCAGATCCTAAAATTAAGCGTACATACAAAGTGCAGTCTGAAATTATTTTCAGTAACGGTCTCACAAAAATGAGCACTATGTCTAATGCTCTGACATTTGAGGATAAAGGCTTCGGTTCTGAGCTTGATAGTATCAGTCTGAGGGATGCAAGAATTCCGTCTGAGGATTCACGTCCCTTTGCAAGAATGTCATATCGCTCAGTTAATTCTGTCGGTAAAGGTGTAACTGTATCCTGGCAAGCTGCAGAGGGTGTTACAGGTTATGAGATTTACAGAGCTGCAACATATTCTGATATGTTTAAGCTTGTAGGCACTGTGACAGACGCAGAAAGTTTTGTTGACACAACAGTTACAGAGGGTGTTTCATACAATTATTGCATCGTTGCCTACACAGAAGAAAACGGTGAAAGAATATATTCAGACTACAGTAATATTGAAAGAACAGATTATCCTATTCTTAGAATCAATGAAGATGTAAAAGAATTATATACTGATTCTGAATTCAAATTTACTGTTTCTTCATCAATTAAAAATGATGCTTTTTCATGGTCAGTTTCTGATGAATCAATTGCAACAATCGACGCTGACGGCAAGCTTACAACAGCAAACACCGGAGAAATAACAGTAACAGTTACAAATTCAACGGGAATAACAGATTCAGTTATACTGAACATAATACCTGATCCGGAAAAAGAACATATACACACACCCGGAGAATGGGAAGTTGTAATTGAAGCTCAGGTTGGTGTTGAGGGCAAGGAACAGCAGAAATGTACTGTCTGCGGTGAAGTGCTTGAGGAAAAAGTTATTCCTGCTCTTCCCGATGCTGATTTCATTATCGGTGATGTAAACGGTGACGGAGAAATTACCGCTTCCGATGCGAGAATTGCTCTTCGTATCTCAGCAGGACTTGAAACTCTTGAATCTGCAAACGCAGTGCTTGAGATTGTTGATATCAACAAAGACGGTGAAATTACCGCCTCCGACGCGAGAACAATTCTTCGTAAATCAGCAGGTCTTGAATAAACTTAAAAGCCTTGTCCAAAACGGACAAGGTTTTTTTGTGCTAAATCCCACATTGAAATTGATTTTAATCTGATGTAAAATAAAGGTATATTTATTCATTCGGAGTGATTTGTATGAAAAAAGTAATTTCTGTTATTCTTGCAGTATTGATGGTTGTGACAATGTTACCTCTTTCAGCTTTTGCAGAAGATGATATTTTAAGTTATCTGACTTATGAAATCAAATATGGAGAAGTCACAATTACAGATTGTGATAATTCAATCAGCGGTAGTTTTAAAATTCCCGATACGATTAAGGGCTATCCGGTCACAAGTATCGATGAGAAAGCATTTAAAAATTGCATTTCACTTAAAAACATAAAAATCTCAGACAGTGTTGTGCATATCGGTGAAGAAGCATTTTACTATTGCATTTCACTTGAAAATATAACAATCCCTGACAGTGTTATGTATATCGGTGAGGATGCATTTTACCGTTGCAGTTCACTTAAAAAAATAACAATCCCTGACAGTGTTACATATATCGATTATGGTGCATTTTCCTACTGCAATTCACTTGAAAGTATAACAATCCCTGACAGTGTTACATATATCGTTGGTGGTACATTTGAATGTTGCAGTTCACTTAAAAACATAACAATTCCTGACAGTGTTACACGTATCGGTTCTGCTGCATTTAGATTTTGCAGTTCACTTGAAAGTATAACAATCCCAGATGGTGTTACAAGTATTGAACATAGCGCATTTTACTATTGCAGTTCACTTGAAAGTATAACAATCCCCGACAGTGTAACAAGTATTGGTGAGGATGCATTTTATAAATGCAGTAGTTTGAAAAGTGTTTATTACGCCGGAACAGAAGAACAATGGAATAAAATTTCCGGAGACGGAAAACAACAATTAGAAAGTAACGACAAAGACTTCAATTTTAATTCAACAGGACCTGGTTCATCAGAAACCGACACACCCGATGAGAATATACCTGATGAGAATTATAAAAATATGATTTCTGAAGATATTGTATTTCTTGGTGTAGGTGAGCATTATCTGTTTTCTGCTTATTCTGACAAAGGTGCAGTTATAACAAATGATGTTATATGGAGCAAGGGTGGTTCAGACGTTGTTATAATAGACAAACCCGGTGATGTATATTCTGTAAAAGAAGGTATTGTCAATATTATTTCTTCTTATTGGAATACTGAGAAAACTGAGTGTTATGGTAGTGATTCTTGTTGGGTATTTGTGGGTGAACCGAATAGTATTGAATATAGTTCAGTTTATGATACTGATTACTATTTCAGCGGCGAAGGATTTTACAGTAATGTGGCTCAGATTTCAGAAACTGTTGATATATACTTGTCTTTAAAAAATAAACTTGCAGATGAAATAGATGATTTTGTTCAATATGAAAAATATACAGATGAGTTTGAACAGCTGAAAATAGGAAAATTTACTGTTTCAGCAACAGTCAGCGGTAATGATTTATCTTTCAAAAAAGATAGTTACCAAAACACATATACCGAAACTTTTGAAGGAATTCCGGTTGAACAGATTGTTGATGATTTGCTTATGCTTTATCCGTATGAACTGACAGTAACATCAGAAAAAAAATCATACACCGTTACTGTTAAGATTGAATCAGAGGATTTTGAGACAATTGAAGACACAATTACTTTTTCCATTTCAGATTTATTGAGTAAATCTGCAAATGAACATATTGAACATTTATCAAAAAATCTTGAGTATAATGTTTCTCTTCAAAATATTTACGGTAACGGCATGGTAACTCTGAAAAATGATAGTGAATATTTGTGGTCAAAATATACAAGTTTTGATTTCGAAAACTATTATCAGGTTGTTGTTGCAGATTTATTGATAAATCTGCTGAATGTTGCTCAGGTTGAAATGCCTTCATTCGTTCCTGCTGTTATAAGTGAATATCTCGGCGTTAAAAAAGAAGTAGTTTCAACTATTAACACTTTAGTTTATGATAATTACGGTAATGTTGTTGATTTGTCAAAAAATGCTGTTGATGAGTTGATTGGGGTAAGTAAATACAGAGGTGATGGAATTTATGCAGAAGATGTGGAATTTCAACTTATTCAGAAAACAATCGGAAATGTTGATAATGCAGAAAAAATAAACAAAGCATTTGAAAAAGCTGATAAAACAAAACAGGTATTTAAATTTTTTAATTTGGGTTATGATATAGCTGAAAGTATTGTTGATTGGTGCAATCGTATAAGCATATTTAATGCATATGATGATGCAAATAAGGAATTTAAAGCAGTTTTTGAGAAATTATATGATACAATCCCTGCATCAGAAACAAAAATGCGTGAGGCACTTTCAGATTACATTAACCATGCAAATAAAGGTTTGGGTGTTACTGTTGAAACCGTAGAATCTCTTGGAGATTTGGGTGTCGATATTGCTGTGGATGCTCTTCCTGTCTTTTTTGGGAAAGGTTTTGTCGAATTATTAAGCGGAACCATTTGTGAATGGATTGGAATGATTCCAATAAAAGGCGGATTATCTTTTTCCACAACAACTGCATTTTCTACAGTGCAGGCGGCATTCGGTGGTTTTGCAACGGGTATTACGTTGGGCCTATGTCTTAGTGATTTGCTTTGTAATAATAGTGGTAAATCTGCAGAAATGAGTAAAATTGTTGCAATGGCAGAATATACGCCTTATATCATACAAACTGCAAAGTATTATCAGAATAAACTATACAATGATAAGAATGATAGTGCAGTTACACTTTTTGAACAGGCATTTGCGCTTCAAAAAGCATCCCAAACTTATGTTGTTGAACATACAATAAAAGCAAATGAAATAAAGAGAGATTCTATAATCATAAAACTGTTCGGACAATATGATAAATATGATGATCTTATTTCGGATTTGTTATCGTATAAGATTCAACTTGAAAATATGACTTGCCATAATTCTGATAATGATACTGTTGTAAGAAAAACAAAAGTTATTGCTGTAAAATGCCCTGTAAATGTTTTTGTATATGATGAAGACGGTAATTTGGTTGTAAATATCACAAACAATATTGTTGAGTATTGTGCTGACGGAATTGAAATTTGTATTTCTGAAAGTGAAAAATATATTGCAGTTCCTTCTGACCATGATTATGATATAAAAATTATTGCAACCGATGTAGGAACTATGGATTATGCAATCAGGGAATATGATGAAAGCACACAGCTGAATCGTAAAATTGAAAAAACAGATATTTCTCTTGAAGCCGGAAAAGAATTTCTAGGAAGAATTGCAAAAGATTCTGATGAAAAGATTCCTGAAGAAGATTATGCGATTTCAAGCGGTGATGAAATTTATATTCCCGAGGACACTCAGAAAACTGAGTGTGAAATCAGCGGACATTCAGTAGTAGTTGTCACCGGGAAATCCCCGACCTGCACTGAAACAGGACTTACAGAAGGTAAGAAGTGTTCAGTATGTAACGAAATTCTTGTAGTACAGGAAGAAATCTCTGCAACGGGTCATACCCCCGGCGAATGGAAAGTTACAATTGAAGCTCAGGTTGGTGTTGAGGGTAAAGAACAGCAGAAATGTACAGTCTGTGATGAAGTTCTTGATGAAAAAATTATCCCTGCTCTTCCTGATGTGACATCCACCCCCGGTGATGTAAACGGTGATGGAGAAATTACCGCTTCCGATGCTCGTATTGCACTTCGTATTTCGGCAGGACTTGAAACACTTGAGTCCGTAAACGCAGTTATTGATGTTGTTGACATCAATAACGACGGTGAAATCACTGCATCCGACGCGAGAACAATCCTCCGTAAATCAGCAGGTCTTGAATAAACAAAAACACCTTGTTCTTGTGAACAAGGTGTTTTTTTGCAGTTGTTTTTTTGTTTATTTTATAACGGTTACTGTATAACCTTCGTTTTCGATAACGGCTTTTAATTCATCATCGGTATAGTTTTTGTCTGATGTTACATAAGCACATTTATTTTCGAGGCTGACTTCTGCTGAAACTCCGTCCAGTCCGTTGAGAATTTTTTCAACTCTTCCTGTGCAGTGAGGACACATCATGCCGTCAATGTAAATTGTCTTTTCCATATTTATCGTCCTTTCGGGTTCTTTATTTTCTTTTTCATTTCTGAAAAATCTTAATCTTAATGCATTCATGACAACGCACACGGAACTCATGCTCATACATGCCGCGCCTATCATGGGGCTGAGTTTTATTCCGAACGGAATAAACAGAATACCTGCGGCAAGGGGAATTCCCAGTGTGTTGTAGAAAAATGCCCAGAACAGATTCTGCCTGATATTTTTTATTACTGCTTTGCTGAGTTTTATTGCACCTACTGCATCGTTAAGATCGTTTTTTATAAGAACTATGTCTGCCGATTCAATTGCAATGTCTGTTCCTGCACCGATTGCAATTCCCACATCTGCTCTTGTCAGTGCGGGGGCATCGTTTATTCCGTCACCGATCATTGCAACTGTTCTGTTTTCATTCTGCAGATTTCTTATTACTTCCTCTTTGCCGTCGGGGAGAACTCCTGCTATAACTTTATCGATTTTTACCTTTTCGGCGATGTACTTTGCTGTTTTTTCGTTGTCACCGGTAAGCATAAGAACATCAATACCCATATTTTTTAATCTGCTGATTGCCTTTGCCGCAGATTCTTTTATAATGTCCGCAACAGCAATAATTCCGAGGAATCTGCCGTCATAAGCAAAAAACAGAGGTGTTTTACCTTGCTGTGAAAGTTCGTCTGCCTGATTTATGCAACAGCTGATGTCAATATTGTTATCGTTCATCATCGTTCTGTTGCCTGCAAGAACTGTCTTTGAGTAAAGCTGAGCTTTTATGCCTTTGCCGGGGATATTTTCAAAATCCGTTGCAGGAAGAAGCCGGGTATTTCTGTTTTCTGCCATTTCTGAAACAGCTACAGACAGCGGATGCTCTGACAGTTTTTCAACCGAATAAGCAGTTTCGATAAGTTCGGTTTCTTTTATCGTGTCTGCAGTGATTATATCGGTTACTGCAGGTTTTCCCTGAGTGATTGTTCCTGTTTTGTCAAGCACAACCGTATCGGTTTTATGGGCTGTTTCAAGACTTTCTGCACTTCGTATAAGTATACCCTGAGATGCACCGTTGCCTGTCCCGACCATTATTGCAGTGGGTGTTGCGAGTCCCAGTGCACACGGACAGGAAATTACAAGCACTGAAATTGCAAAATCAAGCGCAATTGAGAAGTCTTTTTTTATCAGAATCCAGCAAATGAATGATAATGATGAAATTATCATAACTGCAGGAACAAAAATACTGCTTATTTTATCTGCAAGTTTTGCAATGGGAGCTTTTGAAGATGCAGCTTCTCTGACGAGATTCAGTATTTTTGAAAGAGTGGTGTTTTCACCGACTTTTTCCGCAACAATACGTATATAACCGTTTTTATTCACAGTGCCGCCCGTTACACTGTCGCCGACAGTTTTTTCCGTTGGAATGCTTTCGCCCGTTATTGATGATTCGTCTACGGAAGTGCTTCCCGATATTATTCTGCCGTCAACGGGAATTGTTTTTCCGGGTTTTATGATTATTATATCACCGATTTTGACCTGCTCGGTGGGGATTTCTGTTTCTTTTCCGTCTGTTTCAATTATTGTGACATCAGGTGTGAGTGCAAGGAGTTTTGAAATTGCCTCTGAGGTTTTACTTTTTGATTTTGTTTCAAAGTATTTGCCCAGAGTTATCAGTGTAAGAATCATTGCTCCCGATTCAAAATACAGATTGTGAAGCAATGCTTCGGCAGACTGCATATCTCCTGAGCCGATTGAATTTCCTATTGCAAAAACCGAATAAATACCGTAAAGGATTGCCGCCGATGAACCCGTTGCTACAAGTGTGTCCATATTCGGTGATTTTCTCAGGAGTGATTTAAACCCGTTTATGAAGTATTTTCGGTTTATATATACAACGGGAAGCGTCAGAAGAAACTGAATCAATGAAAATGATACTCCGTTGGAAACACCGCTCAGAAAAGACGGCAATGGCAGAGAAACCATATGCCCCATTGCGATATACATAAGAGGAATAAGACATGCGAAAGAAACTATAAGTCTTGTCCTGAGCTGTTTCAGCTGAGAATCTTCTGTTACTTTAACGGGTTTTTCAGCTTTTATGCCTTTTTCCGTTGCACCGTATCCTGCACTTTCGACAGCGGCTATGATTCCTGCCGTATTGATTTTTTCACTGTCAAAATCAACTGTCATGCTGTTTGTGAGAAGGCTTACTTCAACAGAGTTGATTCCGTCTTTTTTTCTGACATTTCTTTCAATTGCCGCACTGCAGGCACTGCAGGACATTCCCGTTACATCGAAAGTAAGTTTCATTTAATTCCTCCTTTTTCAGTTTTCTGATATGCCGAAATTAAAATTTTATTTTTTCAGTTCAAAAATTACTGTGTCGTGTTTGTTGAGTTTTAGTTTTATTATGTCGGTTTCTGTTTCTTCGGTGTCTGTGCCGAAAAGAGGCGCAATTTTGAATTTTCCGGGGAGTTTAATTGAAGTTTCACCGTCTTTTATGCTGTGTATACCTATAAAACCGTTGCCTGCGTAAATGACATTATTTTCATCATTGTAGCAGTGGATTGAATTTGCTGTAAGAAAAGCTCTGAGTTCTTCGGTGCTGAATGATATTTTTTCCTTACCCGAACTGATAAACGGAATATTTTTCTCTCTGCACAGATTCATTGCCTCTTCGGAGACTTCCGAAGGCATGGGCGCCGTAAAAATTGCAGCTTTGTAGCGGTCAATGACTTTATGCGCATCTTCAACCATGCATAAATCAAAGGGAATACCCGAATTGCCCATTGCAACTCTGATTGCATTTACTGCAGGTTCAAATCCGACATGTCTTGGCACATTTGCATATGCTCTTTCGTCTATGAAAAGTACAGTCTGCGCGTGGGGATATTCATCGGGATTGATTTTTATTGAATTTTCTGCACAGAGCTTCATTTGCTTCATATCAGCCATAAGAGAATCGTCATGGTACCAACCGCCCCACATGTCAAACCACCAAACGCCTGAACTTCTTGTTATCTGATGAGCAAATGCTTTACGGATTGCAGAAAGGGAAAAATCGAGAGTCTCGGGGCCTTTCCATACTGTTCTGTTACCGTTTTCGTCGGTCAGTTTCATTATGTTGTCGGGATATTCACCGGGGCGTGATTCAGTCATCTGCCTTGTGAGATATGTTCTGATATCACATTCAATAAATGCAAGTTTCCCGTTTGCTTTAAGTGAATCAACGGGTATCATATCACCCCAATCAACGCCTAATTCCCGTGTGGCATCGTAGCAGCAGGGTGAAGAAAAGAAATCGATGTAAGGGGAGTTTATTATATGTCTGAGTCCGTGCAGACCGAACATGTAATTATCTACAAAAGCGTTGTAGCCGTAGAAAATTCCCACAATCTGCTCGTTGTTTGTACATTCTTTAACAACTTTTGCAAAGTGTTCTGCTGTTTTTGCAACTGTTTCGTTGCTGAATTCGGCATAATAAATGTTTTTTTCACTGCATGTGCCCACAGCAAAATCCTCTTTTGATGTTATTTCAACATCATCTCTGTTGTATTTTTCTTTCATCCATTGTCTGAATTTTGCAATACCCATTTCAGAAAAAGAGCCGAAAAGATCATGGTGCATCCATTCCTGAGTTGTGCCGCCGCAGACATGGTATCCTGCAATGCGGTGAGCGTAGGAAGAAGAACGGATATGCCCGATAAGTGTTCTGAGTAGTTCTGCTCCGTCACGGCGGTAAATGTCTGAAAAAAGAGATTCTCTGTTGCCGCCGTTCATTGTTTCAACAGTTTCGTAAGGATTTTTCGCTACCCATTTTCTCGGCATTGCAACGTGTATTCTGGGGAATATAAGTGCATCGGGACATTCCGAAACTATTTTTTCCACGACAGAATCGAATTCATTGTAATCGGGAGTGTCTCCCTCAAAAACCCCTGTTCTGAAAGGAGTGAAACCGGTCATGTTATTGATGGGCAGATCAGTAAAGGATACATTTATAAAAAACATTCTGTACCCGTTGTTTATAAAATCGTGAAACTGACCGCAATCTTCAAAATAAGTTGTATATGCAAGGGGATAATGTAACTCTTCATTTATTAAAATAAAGGGTTTGCCGTTGCACAATTCAATACGTGATCGGAGCATAATTTCAGTCTCTTTTCTTAGTTTTATACAGTAAATTGTATCATCCGTAAAATAAAAAGTCAATAAACAGTGAAGAGTGTTTTTTCTTTATTATGAAAAAACAGGTTGAATTTTATATACTGTATATTATATAATTGATTTATTATAGGAGGGGTTAATTATGGATATGACAAAAGTTTATAATATTTTGCCTGAGCTTGAGTCCCGCAAGCTTGATATTTCGGTTATACATTCCGATACACGTAAAACTGTTTATTGCGAAGAACTTCACAGATATACTGACGAAAAATATATTCTCAGAAAAAACGGTAACTGCGTTGAAATAGAATGTTCCGGAGAAAAGAGTGAATTTTACGCCCTTTGTGATATTGCAAAGAGAATACGCGAAAAAACCTTTGCAGACGGAGAATATACATGTGCCCCCACATTTGTTGTAAGAGGATACATTGAGGGATTTTACGGTAAACCCTGGTGTCACGAAGAAAGACAGTCAATTCTTACACTTATGGCAAAAAACAGAATGAACACTGTTTATTATGCACCCAAGGATGATATATATCACAGAGATTTATGGCGTGACCTTTATCCCGAAGAGGATCTTTTGCGTCTTAAGGCTCTTGTTGATTTTGCATCAGAATATTATATGGATTTTTACTGGTGCGTGGCTCCCGGTCTTTCTATGAAATATTCAGATGAAAAAGAATTCGAAGCTCTTATGGCAAAAACAAAACAGCTTTATTCAATCGGTATCCGTCATTTCGGACTTCTTCTTGATGATATTGCAGAAGATCTTGCTTTTGAGGAAGACAAGGCTCTTTACGGTGAAACCGTAAATGCTCATATTGACCTTATTGAAAAATATTATGAACAGCTTTGCAGTATCGATGCTGAAAACAAGCTTACAATCTGCCCCACACTTTATCACGGTGCGGGAACAGAATATTATATTTCAAAACTCGGTCAGAATATTTCACCGAGAATATCTGTATTCTGGACAGGTAAAGACATCTGCTCAAGAGAGCTTACAAGCTTTGAAGCTATGAAGTTTATTGAGGGAACACACCATAAACCCTTGTATTGGGATAATTATCCTGTAAATGACTGCGCAATGTACAACGAAATGCATATTTCTCCCATAATCGGCAGAGATGCTGATCTTTACAAGTATTCTGAGGGTATCATTTCAAATTGTATGGAATACGCAGAGTGTTCTAAAATCCCTCTTATCACATTTGCAGATTATCTCTGGGACAGCATAAATTACGATTCTCAGACTTCATGGGAGAATGCCGTAAAACAGGTTATAGGTGAAAAGGATGCTGAAAGATTCATTCTTTTTGCAGATCACCTTTATACATCATGCCTTCTTGATGCAAATTCAAGAAGAATGCATAAAGCGTTCACCATTATTGCTCAGGAATTCAGAAAAGGCGATTCCGATAAGGCTCTTGCTCTTTATGAACAGTACCTTGAAAAAATGAAAGACAGTGTAGATTTTCTTGAATCCGACCTGCCCATATGCAAAGAACTTAAAAAATGGTCTGAAAAGTATTATGTAAAGTATGAAATCACAGTAAAGCTTTACGAATATCTTAAAACGGATGATGAAAAGTATCTTGAGGAGCTTTACAGCCTTGTTGATAAATACAATGCAATGCCTGCAAGAATTTCTGAAGATATAAATGTTATCACAGAACTTCAGATATATCTTAAAATGCTCAAATAAAAAAAAGGTTGCATCTTTAAGATGCAACCTGTAAACTTATTAAAGTTTCATTCCGAATGCAACATCGGTGTCGTAGATTTCAACCTGTTCAAAACCGTATTTTTTATAAAAACTGCCTGCGTTCACGTTTTCTGTTCCTGCAGTAAGCATTACACCGCAGATATCTTTTTTACGCAGATGGTCAAACAATGTTGTCAGCAGTTTTCCGCCCCAGCCCTGACGCTGATATGCGGGAAGCAGGTCAATATGCAGGTGCGCAGGATAAACGTTTTTGTATTTTTCCTGCAGAACGGTGGATGTTGCCGCCCAGTTATAGAATTCTTCACCCTGAGGTTTTGTAAGAGGAAGATACTCACTGTCAAAGATTTTTTTGTATCTGTCGTAATTCTCTGCGCAGATTATGTATCCTACAGCTTTGCCGTTGTCATCGAGAACAAAGCAGTTTTCAGGTTCGCGTTCAAGGTAATAATCGCAGAATGTGTGAAGCACAAATTCCGCAAATGTTGCCTCTGGCTCTTCGTTTTCACTGTGAAGACATGTATATCTTACATCTTCAAAATCTTTAGCTTCATATTTTCTTATATACAACATTTAACATCACCTGAAAACATAATATACAAATACAATAAAAAAATCAATACATTCAGCAGATAAAAATAAAAATTATCCGGGAGATGCCGTGAATTATGAAATACTATCTTGGTATAGACGGGGGCGGAACAAAAACTGTTGCTGCCGTGTCTGATGAAAAAGGCAATATTCTCACAAAAAAAACAGGTAAAAGTATAAACTTTTATTCTGTGGGTATGAACAATGCCAGAAAACATCTTTCAGATGTGATTGCAGAAATCTGTAAAGAACTCGGTATTTCTGAATTTTCGGGAGTGTTCATAGGTTGTTCTGCCCTTGATGATAAGGCGGATGACGCTCTTGTAAATGAACTTTGCGGCGGTGTTGTGCCGTCAGATTCAATTGTAATGCACAGTGATGTTTATATAGCACTTAAATCTGTCGGTGATGCAAAGCGTCCCTGCGCGGCAATATGCGGAACCGGTTCAATGGCAATTGCAGAAGATGAAAATTCCTTTTCATACGTAACGGGAGGCTGGGGACATATTATCGGCGATGAGGGTTCGGCATATTCAATAGCTCTGAACGCATTGAAACTGTGTTGCCGTAACTGTGATGCTGAAAATAAAACTGCACTTGTTGAATGTGCATGTAAGCATTTCGGTATTGACGATTTCAGACAGGTTATTGATATAATCTATTCTCCCGATACAACAAAGGATATTATTGCTCTTTTTGCGGAAAAAGTAGGTATGCTGGCAAATGACGGTGTCAGTGCTGCCGCAGAAATAATCAGAACAGAAGCAGAACTTTTTGCAGATACTGTTATTACTCTTATTAATAAAGCTGACTGCGATGTTGTTTGTCTTTTCGGTTCGGTTTTTAAACATAATGAACTTTTTACAGCAGCTTTTTCTGAAAAAGTAAAAAAATACTGCAGTAAAATTCAGATCCGTATGTCGGAAATTCCTGCCGAAGAAAGTGCAGTAAAACTTGCGAGGGAATTATAATGAAAAAATATATTGAATACATAGAAACAGTAAAATCAATAATAGAAAAAATTGCTTCCGATGGTGCGGAAAGTATTGAAAAAACAGCGGAAGTTCTTGCCGCCACACTTATAAACGGCAGACGCATTTATCTTTTCGGCACAGGGCATTCCCATATGCTTGCAGAGGAACTTTTTTACCGTGCAGGAGGGCTTGTAAATATTCAGCCCGTTCTTTCAGAACCTCTTATGCTTCATATTTCTGCTTCTGAGAGTACCGTTGCTGAACGAAGAGAAGGTATTGCAGAAGAAATATTTGAAGAGTACGCTATGCAACGTGATGATTCAATAATCATAATCTCCAATTCAGGCAGAAACGGTGTTGTTATCGACATGGCGCTGCTTTGTAAGAGCCGAGGACTCAATGTTATTGCTCTTACAAATCTTGAACATACATATGCAGGGGAGTCACGTCATAAAAGCGGAAAAAGACTTTGTGAAATAGCTGGTATTGTTCTTGATAACGGAGGCTGCACAGGTGACGCAAGTATAGAAATTGACGGTGTGGACGGAAAAATCTGTCCCACTTCCACTGTCTGCGGTGCAATGATTCTCAATGCGATTGTGGCTCAGACAGTTGATATATGTGTCGGCAAAGGATTCTGCCCCGATCATTTTGCATCCTCTAATATTGACGGCGGAGATGAAATCAATAACAAGCTGATTGAAAAATATAAAAATGAAATAAAACATCTGTAAACAAAAAAAGACCTTACGGTCTATGATGACTACCCGTAAGTAAGCATTTCTTTAAAATATGAACTTTTGGCACAATAATGCGTTAAAACTCCCCGATATGCGTCAGCATTATCGGGGAGTTTTGTCCGAGAAACAAATACTGCCTTACGGGTAGTCAGCGTTTTTTTTGTTTGCTTATTTTGTAAAAAGAAGGAACAGCAGAATTATACATATACCAAGACATGTCATGAAAAGAGCAAACGAGAAACTGCCGAAAAGACGTGATGTTGTCTGCGAAATTGTTTCAGATACATTTACAAAAAGGTCAGCTTTTGATTCATGTTTTTTATTGTTGCCGTGTCCGGAATGTTCGTCTATGAATTTTCCCAGTGCATATGAGTATCTGTGCGCAGTAATTTCATCATGTTCTTTTGCTGTGCTGAAAGCAGTTTTGCTTAAAACAACAATTACTATATCTGTTATATCACAACAGATTCTTGCAACAAGTGTGAAAATTTTAAGACCGATGTTTATAATATGGTCTGTAATTCTGTCTGCAACAAGAGCAAACAGTTCTGCTGTTTTTATTATCAGACCGCATACGGGCACATATATGTTTTCTTCAACGGAAAATCTGCTTTCAAGAGGATTGTAATGCCCGTTCTTGTTTGTAAGCACTTTTCTTATGAAGAACAGGTATACAATAATTCCTATTGTAAGAGAAATCAGAACACCTTTAAGATTTGTGAATGAAAAATAATGTACTTCATGGTGGAAATGATGTCCGCCGATGAATTCAATCATTGAAAGTGAAATTTTTTCTCCCAATGCGTGGGGCAGAACACCTATTACGGGAAGAATTACTGCAGAAAGTATCAGGGCCGCTGAAGACAATGCCGTAAGATGACTCTTTGGTTTTTTGTCCGTATCACTTTTTTCAATGAATATTGTTATAAACAGTTTGAGCATGTATGCCGCAGTAAGACCGCCTGAGAAAAGGAACAGCCACTCAACAATGTCAATAAGAATGCCTGCATGAGCTGCATATTCAACGATACTTTCATGTATAAGTGTTTTTGAAATATATCCGCATGTTCCGGGAATACCTGCAAGACTGCACGCGCCTATAAGGAACGGAATGAGAATAACAGGTTTGTTTCTGCCGTATCCTCTGAGTTTGTTCAGGTCAAGTGTATGTGCACCGGCATAAATTGCACCTGCACAAAGGAACAGAACAAGCTTTACAACAGAATGGTTCAGCATATAAAGTACGGTTCCGTTTGCCGCAAGGGCATTTTCTTCGCCCAGAAGAACAAGCATGGAGATTCCCACAGTTATAAAACCTATCTGTGAAAGTGAAGAACATGCAAGGGTTCTTTTAAGGTTTACGGAGAATACTGCAAGAACTGCACCAAGAACCATTGTTATTGTGCCGAGAATAAGAAGTGTTTTGCCCCATAATTCGTCACCGATGAGAATTTTTGAGGAAATTACAAGAATACCGAATACACCTGTTTTTGTGAGGACACCCGAAAGAAGTGCACTTGCAGGTGCAGGAGCCACGGGATGAGCTTTCGGAAGCCATATGTGAAGCGGGAAAAGACCGGCTTTTGCACCGAATCCCACAAGCATACAGAATGCTGAAGCATACAGACGTGTTGATTTGCCGCAGTTGCTTATTGCTTCGGAAAGCTGAGAAATCACAAGTGTTCCCGTTATACTGTTGAGAAGGAAAAGTCCCATAAGGCATACCATACCGCCGAGAACGGCAATTGTCAGGTATGTTTTGCCTGCCGAGAGAGATTCTTTGTTTCTTTCCTGAATAACCCATGTGTAGGATGTAAAGGACATGATTTCAAAGAATGTGAATGTGGTAAGCAGATCGGCAGAGAGGAATACACCCATTGTTGCTCCTGCTGTCATGAGGAAAAACAGATAATATCTTGTTGTGTTGTGATGCCCTTTGAAATACATGGGAGACAGCATTGCCGCACACAGCCACATGAAAGATGTTATCAGTGCGTAAATACTGCTGAATCCGTTTGAGCTGAAATTGAAAGAAAGAATGCTAAGACTCAGTTCTTTCTGCATAAGAACCACTGATAATGAGGCTGCAAAAACAATGAAACAGGAGCCGATGATGAAAGCATTTCGTATGCTTTCTTTTTTATTGAGCAGACAGCTTATACATGCCGCAATAAACGGAAAAAATATACATAAAGTCAGAAGATGATTCACAGTCCCAGCACCTCCCCGATAATAGTTACCGGAATTTCAGCAAACACACCGAAAAGAATACAAACAACTGCGCAAAGAACCATGGGGATAAGCATTTTCAGTCCTGCTTCTTTTACGTTATCTGTGTCAGGTGTGATATCTGTTCTCGGGAAAAATGCTTTTATTGCAGGGGTGAACATATATATTGCCGTAAGAAATGCGGATATTATAAGTCCGCCCATTCCGATTATTGCAAGAACAGATTGTGTTTCTGCAGCAGCTGTTGCAATATACCATTTGCTGAAAAATCCGCATAAAGGCGGAATTCCCGTCAGTGCAAGAGCGTAAACCGTGAAACATGTGAATGTAACGGGCATTTTTCTGCCTATACCCTCAAGTTCATGCACATATTCTTTTTCGGAGTTGTGCAGAACTGCACCTGCCGAGAAGAATGCACCGATTTTTATAACAGAATGGAAAACAAGGTGGCAGAATGCGGCAATAAGAGCTGCGTCTGTCATAAGAGTTACCGCAAATGTGATATATGAAAGGTTTGCAATTGTTGAGAACGCAAGTCTGCGTTTGAAATGATTCTGTCTGAGTGCATTTGCAGAACCGTAAACAATTGAGAAAATGCACACTGCCATAACAAAATTCTGTGCCCATGTTCCTTTGAGGAATTCAGTTCCGTATGAATAGTATACAAGTCTTATCAGGGCAAATGCACCGGCTTTTACAACTGCAACAGCATGAAGAAGTGCCGTTACGGGAGTTGGTGCGACTGATGCTGTGGGAAGCCAGCTGTGGAAGGGGAATACTGCCGCTTTGACACCGAATCCCATGAATGAGAATACAAAAAGAATCAGCGCAAGTGTTGAGTCCTGTATGTTTGCAAGGCTTCCGCCCGCAACAAAAGCATCTGCACCGTTCAGAATAAGGAATGTTACTCCAGCAAAGGCAAATGCCGCACCGCCGATTGAAAATATCATATATTTTCTTGCAGCAGCCTTATGCTTGTGTGTCATTCCGTGCATAACAAGGGGGATTGTTGAAATGGTGAGGAATTCATAGAACAGATACATTGTAAGTATGTTTTCCGCCATTGCTATACCCATTGTTGCGCCGAATGCAGTTATGAAAAAAGCGTAGAACATTTTCTGATGCTCTTCGTGTTTCATGTATTCGAATGCATACAAGGCTGTAATGGGCCACAGTGTTGCTGAAAGACAGGAGAAAATTTTTCCCGCACCGTCGAGTTTCAGTGAAATATTAAGTCTGCTTGTAAAATTGAGTATGACAAGTGTTTCATCGGGAGAGAAAAGTGCAATTACCCAGACGAATGCACTGCATATGAGAAGTCCTGTTATAACAAAAATGTTTCTTTGTTTTCTGTTTCCGTACGGGATAAGGAACGATAATGCTCCCAGAATAACGGGCAGAAAAACAGGAATCAGCAAAAATAAAGAGTTCATAATTTTACCTTCTTAAAAAAGTGAAGATGCAATTGCGGAAAGGATGTCTCCTGTTCCGTTTGCAAAAATACCGCCTGCAAGAGCAATAAGTGATAAAAGAACAAGAGGAATTACCATAAGTAAAGGTTCTTTTACTGTTTTTGTGTCAGTTTCTGCAGTTTCATTTCCCCAGAATCCTTTTATTGTAACAGGGAGAAGATATCCTGCAGTAAGCAGTGCAGAAACAAGAAGAACAACGGGAATTATCCATGAAAGTGCACCGAGCTGTGCGGCTTCAAGGGAAGCTGAGGCAAGATACCATTTGCTGAAGAATCCGCCTGTTGGGGGGATACCTGTAAGTGACAGTGCAAGAACCGTAAAACAGATGAATGTAACGGGCATTTTCTTGCCGAGACCTTCAAGTTCTTCCACCTGAGTTTTACCGTAAAGGTATATAACAGCACCTGCGCAAAGGAATAAACCTACCTTTACTGCGGCATGGAACAGAATCTGCCACAATGCGCCTTCAACACCTGATTCGCTGAAAAGGAAAATTCCTGTAAGTACGTAAGAAATCTGGCTGACTGTTGAATAGGCAAGACGTTTCTTGAAAACCTTTTCTCTGTATGCCATCATTGAACCCATGAAAACGGTAAGAAGTGAAAGAATCAGAAGTGTAGTCTGTACCCATGTTCCTGATATTGCTTCTGTACCTGCAATAAAGAAAACAGTTCTGATTATTGCAAGAACACCGGCTTTTGCGATAAGTCCCGAAAGAAGTGCACTTGCAGGTGCAGGAGCTACGGGATGTGCAGAGGGGAGCCAGCCGTGAAGCGGAAAAAGACCTGCCTTTGCACCGAATCCGATATTCATTATGAAAATTGCAGTAAGAACAAGGGGAGTTACCTGAGTGAGTGTTCCTCCTGCCGTGAAATCAAGAGTTGTTGTATTTTTTGCGAGAATAAAAATTCCGAAAAGTGCCGCAAAAGCACCTGCAACGGAGTAGAAAAGATATTTCTTTGCCGCTGCGATTGATTCCTTTGTAAGGGAGTGCAGTACGAGAGGCATTGAGAAGAGTGTTACAAGCTCATAGAAGAAATACATTGAAATCAGGTTGCTTGAAAAAATTGCTCCGAGCAATGCACTTTCGGAAAGGAACATGAAAAGACAGAAACGGTGTGTATTTTTTTCATGTTTCATATATACCACCGAATAAATGCTGACAAAAAGCCATGCGATAACAGTAATCAGACAGAAGAATTTTGCTGTCATGTCTGAGGTGAAACCGATTGAAATTCCCTTGGCAAAAGAGAAGTTTCCGCCTGTTGTCTGCTCAGAAAATACAACTGTAAGACCTGCAACTGTTTCTGTAGCCTGAAGACATACGAAAATTATATCGCGAAGCCGACAGCTGCGTATATTTTTTGTAAAAATACATATCAATCCGCACAGTAACGGAAATATAATTGAAAAAATCATTATAGACACTGTAAAAACCTCTTTTTTACCGTATATTTATAAATATTTCTATTCCTTTTTCAAACAAAGTGATTATCGGCTGAGAAAAAAGACCTACTGTTATGTTTATTGCAATCATTGCAACAAGAACACAGCCACGTGATACGGAGTCTCCAAAGTGAATGTTTTTTCTCGGGATATCAACTTTAGGAATACCGTAAATATTTATAAGTGTTCTCAGGAAGTAAACAACATTGAGCATGGTGCTTATCGCAAGAACAATGAGGACGATGTATGTTATATATGAATGACCGAATGCAGCAGAAGAGAAGAGGAGTTTCGGAACAAAACCTGCAAAAATCGGTATGCCGACCATTGAAAGTGCTCCTGCAGCATACGCAAAACCTGCAATTTTGTTTCTGTGGGCAGAAGAACAAAGGGGGGCGAATGATTGTTTTAGTTCAACCGTTTCGCAAAGACCGCTTGCGGAAAGGAACAGCATCGGTTTTGTAAGGGCGTGTGCCGTAATCTGGAAAAGAGAAGCAAGAAGTCCTTCTTTTGTGCCGAGGCCGAGACCCATGTAAATGTAACCTATCTGTGCCGCAGATGAAAATGCAATCATGAAATTGATGTTATTTGTATGCATTGCGGAAACAGAACCGAAAATCATACCGCTGATTCCGAAAATGAGCAGAATTGTCTGGATATGCGACTGTGAGAAAATTTCAAAGCCGATAACTCTGAAAATAACTTTAAGAAGCAGGAAAATATAGCCTTTTGAAATAACACCTGACAATATTCCCGAAGCGGCAGGTGTTGCCGTGCCGTATGTGTCGGACATCCATAAATGGAACGGGAAAAGACCGCTTTTTATTGCAAGACCCGATACAAGAAGTCCCAGTGCAACGGTAAGGGGGAATGTGTACTGCTGTGTTGACCAGAGAAGCTGTATCTGTTCGTAAAGCTGAGGGAACAGCAGATGTCCCGTTACGGAGTAAAGCAGAATTATGCCTATGAGCGTAAGTCCTGAACCCACAAGGCTGAAAATCATGTATCTTGTTGCGGCAACGAGTGCTCTGCCTGATGAATGTGACATCAGAAGTGCACAGGATGCGATTGTGCATATTTCGATAAATACGTATGCCGTGAAAATATCGTTTGTGTAACAAAGTGCGCACAATGCGGCATGGACAAGATTGACCATTATATAAAATATTTTGTGTTTCGATTCTTCAATATCGCTGAAAATTCTTTTTGAACCGCCGAGTATTGAGAGGAAAATTACTGCCTCAAAAAGCAGAACAAAGAAAGGCTCCAGCAGTCCTGCAGAAATTTCATTGCCTATGGGTGCATCGTAATGACCCATTCTGTAAACAAAATAACCGCTTTCTGACGTAAGATTATAAATTATAACGCTCAGTGACATTGCAGAGCATGTAAGCAGCAATGCGTAGGACACAAAACGTGATTTTTTATCTTTCAGCGCAAAGCAGATGACCGAACTGAAAAGCGACAGGACGATAGTGAAAAACGGAAAGTTTTTTATAAATTCCATTATCTGTCATTATCCTCCTTGCGGCATATTTCGTATATTTCATCAAGATTCAGAGTACGGTATTTTTTGTAGAGTCTTACGGTGAGTGCAAGCATAAGAGCAGAAACACTGACCGACACAACAATGCCCGTAAGCACAAGTCCCTGGGGAATGGGATTTATATAATCCGCATGATTCACCGCGCCCTGAGACGGTACGATAGGTGTGAGTTTGCTTTCGATATAACCCATTGTTGCAAGGAAAAGGTAAACACCCGTATCCATGATGTTGAGTCCCATGATTTTTTTGAGTATGTTTTTTGAGAAAACAAGCATTGTGAAACCTATGGCAAAGAGTATCATTGCCGTAAGTTCTTCATAATTCAAAAGAAGATTGTTCAATCGAGATGCCCCCTTCTGAAAAGCATGTAGAAACTGTACATTGTACAGCAGACAACGAGTCCTACCGCGATATTAAGCGGAAGAATAAGTCCGCCCGAAACAAAGTCACCGGGTGTGCCGGGAGTTATAACGGAATGGATGTTGTTGAATTCATTTCCCGTAAAGAAAGAGTAGCTTTTTGCAAGGCAGTAGAAAGACAGTGCTCCTATTGTTACTCCGCGGATGATTCCGGGAGTGAGCAGCTTTGCGGCTTTGTCTTCACCGTATATCATTGCATAAAGAATAAATCCTGCACCGAGTATTGCACCGCCCGAGAAACCGCCTCCGGGAGAGAGATGGCCGTTGAAAAGAATGTATATTCCGAAAATCATTATAATCGGGAAAATAATTCTGACTGTGGCACATGCGATGGGGTCATCCTGATAAAGGAAACGCTCTTCTTTATGTTTTTTTATTTTCTTGCTGCGTGGCTGCTCCAGAAGAAGCAGAACTGCACATGTTGCTGTGAAAAGAACAAATGATTCGCCCAATGTGTCAAAAGCACGGTAGTCGAGAATCATTCCGGCAACAGTGTTTACTGCTCCTGTTTCTTCACGTCCTTTACCTACATAATGTTCATAGACTTCGTTTGCCGTGGGGGCATGTTCATCTGCAAAACCGGGCAGGAAATTGACAGTTGCAACAAGTACGGAGCTTAAAACGAAACAGAAAAGAACTGAAAAAATAAGATAACTGAATTTTGTGAATTTCATTTCTGTTTTTTCAACAGAACGGATAATACGGTATTTTTTTCTTCCTGTTATTCTTTCGGCTTTTTTTACTTTTTTTCTTTCCTCATCTTTTGCCATGAGTTTTTTGTCAAGATCGAGGTTGCCGTTATACCATTCCTTTAGTGTTTCTGTGATTTTATTCTTCATCATCCGACACCTCTTTTTCTGCAATTTTGTCGTCTGATGTTTCGTGGTCTTCATCAATGAGATGCAGTTTTCGCAGTGTTATGAAGAACAGAACACCGTCAACACCTGCACCTACGGCAGCTTCTGTTATTGCAAGATCGGGAGATCTGAGAAGAAGCCAGACTATTGACATGCTGATGCTGTACGACGTAAAAATTATAAGGCTTGTCATAACTCTTTTTGAAAGAGCTGTTGCAACAGCGCATATAACAAGGGAAATGAGCAGAATAATTCTGAAAACAGTTACAAAATCAACAGCCATTATTTGCCCTCCCTTTCAATTTCTTTTGATGAAAGAAGGTCGTCATTTGATTTTATATCGCAGTAACGGTAGAGATTTTCATCAGTAAGATATTTAGCCTTTACGAAAATGTGTGAAACAAGAGGACTTGTGCACCACTGAAGGATTATTATAAGAAAGAATTTGAATGAAACAATGTTTATTCCCGAAGCGACAATACATCCGGTTATGAAAAACATGAGCACAAGAGTGTCGCATATTGCTGAGGCATGAAGTCTGTTGAGTGAATAGCCGAACCTGAATGTTCCGAAGATTGAAATAAAAAGAAGAATCAGACCTGCGAGAAAACAAAATGCGACTATACCGAATCTAATCCATTCAAGCATCTGAATCATCCTCCTTTTTTGCTTTTTCTTTCTGAAAGAGATTTATGTAAATTTTATTCAGCAGCATAACAGCGATACAGCTGAGTATTACATAAACCAGCGCAACATCTGGCAGATAGCTTTCTTTCAGGAATAAGGTGAGTATACATATAACAATTGCAACAATTGTTGTCAGCATGTTTATACCTATAAAACGGTTGATTATTGTTTTACCCGTTATTGATCTGATAAGCGCTGCCATAACAGCAATGCCGAGAAGTATCAGGACAACGGTATATAAAACCGAATATGCAGTGCTTAACATTATTTTTCCAGCCTTTCAAGGATTTTTACAAAAGTACATGACTCAATACCATCTGCAAGGGAAGCATCTATGCAATGGATTGTGAAAACATCATCGCAGAAGTCTGCAGTAATGGTTCCCGGAGTGAGTGTTATTGAATTTGCAAGAATCACCTTGCAGAAATTTGTTTTAAGGGGGATTTTAACCTGAATCATAACGGGTTCGGTTGAATTTTTTCTGCTGAAAATGAATCCTGCCATTTTGATGTTTGATATAATGATTTCTTTTACAAGAACTACGGCATATAAAGCCAGAATCGGAAGTTTTTTAAGATATTTAAGTTCTGTTTTTACGGAAATGTGAAGAGTTTTATATGCAACAATACAAGTAAAAGCTGTAACAACAAGACCTACAATGCATATCTGCAACATTCCTGCATCTGCAGTGAATCTGCCGTTGAAAAGTATCCATAATAAGAAGAGAATAACGATTATCAAAAAGAACACCTCTTGTTCTATATAATAGGTATAGTAAATCGACCTCATAATAGCACTTTGACCGGTGTTTGTCAATCAAAAGCATGTATATATAAGCTTAACTTTTTTGTAATAAAATTAGTGATATTGCTTAAGTTTGTACCTTTATTTTGTACATCATGTTTTATTGACATCTTTTTGGTACCGTTATATAATATACTTGCTATGCTGTGTAATGCAGACGACTGTATTTTTATATACAACAACAGAAAGGTAGGTTAAAAACGATGGCTTTTTCTCTCCGTGGCGTAAATGTGCCGCACAGAAAAAACACTGCAGGCAGTCCTGCTGTGAGAATGACTTCTCCGTTGTCAGTAACAATCCCGACAGTTATGCATATAGGTAAACCGGCGGTTCCTGTTGTAAAAGCAGGGGATCATGTTGATGTGGGCACTCTTATTGCTCAGCAGGATGGTTTTATTTCTTCTCCTGTTTATGCAAGTGTTTCCGGTACCGTTACAAAAATTACAGATATTCTTATTTCAAACGGCAGTTATGTGCCTGCAATTGTTATCGAGTCTGACGGACTTGATACAAAGGCTGATGTTTCTGTTCCCGACGTAAAATCAAAGGAAGATTTTATTGAAGCAGTGAAACAGAGCGGTCTTGTAGGTCTCGGCGGTGCTGGTTTCCCCACATACGTGAAATTCAGCACAGATAAAAAAATAGATCAGTTCATCATTAACGGTACAGAATGTGAGCCTTATATCACAAGTGATACACGTACAATGATTGATGATGCGGAAAATATTGCATATGCAATTGACGTTATAGATAAATATTTTGATATCGGTGAGTTCATTATCGGTATTGAAAAGAATAAAAAAGAAGCAATTGCAAAAATGCAGGAAATTGCTTCAAAAAACAGCAAGGTAAAAGTAAAGGTTCTGCCTTCAAGATATCCTCAGGGCGGTGAAAAGGTTCTCATTTTCAACACAACCGGTAAAGTTGTAAAAGCAGGATGTCTCCCTGCGGATGTGGGCTGTATTGTATGCAACTGTACAACTGTTGCGTTCATTGCAAAATATCTCAGAACAGGTATGCCTCTTGTGGAAAAGACTGTTACTGTTGACGGTGCTGCAGTAAAACAACCAAAGAATGTAATTGTTCCCGTGGGAACAGCACTTAAAGATGTTTTTGATTTCTGCGGAGGCTTCAGAGAAGAACCTGAAAAGATTCTTTATGGCGGTCCGATGATGGGTATTGCAGTTCCCGGTACCGATGTTCCCGTTCTCAAGCAGACAAATGCGATTCTTGCGCTTTCTGCAAAAGAGGCTGCTGTACCTGAACAGACTGCATGTATACGCTGCGGAACATGTGTGAATACATGTCCTCTCGGTGTAAATCCTGCTATGATAGCGAAGTCATATGAAGCAGGAAATATTGAAGTTTTAGGTAAATACGGTGCAGAGGTTTGTATGGAATGCGGCTGCTGTTCATTCAACTGTCCTGCTAACCGTCCTCTTGTACAGATGAATAAAATGGCTAAAGCTGCTTATAAGGATTACAAAATTGCAAATGAAAAGGAGGCAGCAAAATAATGGAAAAATTACTTCATGTTTCGGTGTCTCCCCATATTCACAGCTCCAGAACAACACGCGGATGCATGCTTGATGTTATACTTTCACTTCTTCCTGCAACAATTGCAGGTGTGATTCTCTTCGGTGCACAGGCGCTCCTCATCATCGCTGTATGTATCGCAACTTGTGTTGTATCCGAAGTTCTGTTTAATCTTGTTGTGAAAAAGAAACAGACAGTAGGTGATCTGAGCGCTGTTGTAACAGGTTTGCTTCTTGCGCTTAACCTTTCTGTTGAGGTTCCCGTATGGCAGGCTTGTGTTGCATCTGTTTTTGCAATTGTTGTTGTAAAATGTATTTTCGGCGGTCTCGGTTGCAATATTGTAAACCCTGCAATTACCGCAAGAGTATTTATGCTTGTGGCATTCGGCTCCATGACAAAAGCTGCATTCCCCAAGGGAATTGATGCTGTTTCAGGTGCTACACCTCTTGCAGATCTTGCATCAGGCACAACTCCCGAACTGCTTGACCTGTTCCTCGGTAAAGTAGGCGGTACAATCGGTGAAACATGTTCACTTGCTCTTATCATCGGTGCTGTTTATCTTCTTATCAGAAGAGTTATCTCATGGCACATTCCCGTAAGCTTCATTGCAACAGTTTTTGTGTTCTCACTGTTTGTTGAAGGCTTCGATTTTACAAGAGCTCTCGCATGGGTTCTTTCCGGCGGACTTCTTATCGGTGCATTCTTTATGGCAACCGATTATGTCACATCTCCCACAACTCCCAAAGGATGTATCGTTTTCGGTATAGGTGCCGGTCTTATCACAGCACTTATCCGTTTCTGGGGCGGTTATCCGGAAGGTGTGTCATTTGCGATACTTCTTATGAATATACTTAACCCCTTTATTGATGCCTTAACCGGTCGTAAGGTTTTCGGAGGAGATAAGAAATGAAAAAATATATAAAAAGTGTAGGCGCATTGACTGTTATATGCGGTGTTGTTGCAGTGCTTCTTGCTCTGACAAACTATATTACAGCACCTGTTATTGAAAAAAATGCATCTGCTGCAGCTGACGAGGCATTACTTGTGGTTATGCCCGATGGTGAAGAATTTGCAGCAGTTGACATTAGTGCATATGAGCTTCCCGCAACTGTTACGGAAGCATTTACAGAGAAAAACGGCGGTGTTGTTGTTAAACTTGCAACAGCAGGTTACGGTCCCGATATGGTTATTATGGTCGGTGTTGACGGCAGCGGTACGGTTACCGGTGCGACATGTCTTTCAAGTAATGAAACACTCGGCTATGAAAAGACATACGGTGAAAGCACTGTCGGTGCAACAGCTGACACAATTGACGCTGTTGATGTTATTTCCGGTGCAACAAAAACAACTGCAGCCTATAAAGATGCAGTAAAAGATGCTCTTAATTCTGCAATTATTCTTGGCGGCGGTTCTGTTGATATAAGAGACGAAGCACAGATTCTTGCTGATAATCTTACAGCAGCTCTTCCTGCAGGTGCAGGTGAATTTGAAAAGATGTTCATTGCTGAATCTCTTACAGATGTTTCTGCTGTTTATAAGGCAGTGAACGGCGCAGGTTATGTATTTGTTTCAGGTGAAAACTTCATCGGCACAGATGCACAGGGCAAT
This sequence comes from Acutalibacteraceae bacterium, assembly GCA_045658165.1. Classification (GTDB taxonomy): domain Bacteria; phylum Bacillota; class Clostridia; order Oscillospirales; family Acutalibacteraceae; genus UBA1081. Next base: position 4,011 of record JAZOUN010000114.1, on the reverse strand, counting down.
GTTGTTTCTCAGGCAGATGACGCACTCAAGGCTGCAACAGAAGCAAACGCACAGCTTGTAATCAATTCCGAAATTACAGAAATCGATATAAGCGGTTACGATATGCCTTCTCAGATTGATAAAGCATACACAACTGCAACAGGAAATTATGTGTTTGATCTCAAAGCATCAGGTTTCGGTATAAACGGTGACGAATACTATTATCCCTCAGGCGAACACATCAGAATCAAGGTTTCACTTACAGCAGACGGTACAATTATTTATTGTGAAACCACATATCAGAGCGAAAGCGACGGTATCGGTTCTGCTTGTGCTGATGAATCATTCTATTCACAGTTCAACGGCAAAACTGCTGACAATTACGGTGAAATTGATGCCATCGCAGGCGCAACAATCACAACAAACGGTTATAAGACAGCTGTTTCAAAAGTATTTGAAGCTGTGAAAATTCTGAAAGGAGAGGCCTGATTATGAATAAAGAAAACAATATGACTGTTCTTCTTAAAGGGTTGCTCCGTGAGAATCCTGTTTTTGTGCTGATTCTCGGCACATGTCCCACACTTGCAACAACAACATCCGTTATAGGTGCTCTCGGTATGGGACTTGCAGCTACTGCTGTTCTTATATGTTCAAACGCAGTAATTTCACTGCTTCGTAAATTTATTCCCGACACAGTAAGAATCCCTTGCTATATCGTTATCATTGCAGGATTCGTTACAATAGTCCAGATGTTCATGCATGCATATCTTCCCGAAATGTACGAGCTTCTCGGTGTGTATCTTGCCCTTATCACAGTTAACTGTATTATCCTCGGCAGAGCAGAAATGTTCGCAGGTAAGAATTCCGTAGGCAAATCAGTTCTTGACGGAATCGGTATGGGTCTTGGTTTTACAATTGCTCTTCTTGCAATGGCAATAATCCGTGAAGTTTTCGGTGCAGGTACATTTGCAGGTATTGAAGTTCCCTTTATCAGCACTCACACAATAGATATTCTTGTAAAGGCTCCCGGCGGACTTATGGTTTACGGTTTCCTTATTGCTGTTGTTAATGTTCTGACAAAAGGCAAGATTATAAAGAAAAAAGAATTCTCTTGTGCAGGCTGTCCGTCAGCCGGTGCATGTAACGGCGGCTGTAACGGTTCAGAAAAGGAGGGTGCATAATGGATACTTTCAAAGGTCTGGTTGTTATTCTTATGTCATCTGTTCTTGTAAACAACTATGTTCTGAACAGATTCCTCGGTATATGCCCTTTCCTCGGTGTATCAAAAAAGCTTAATCAGGCTGTAGGTATGGGTATTTCTGTTATCTTTGTCATGCTTGTTGCAACAGCAGTAACATGGCCTATACAGATGTTCATTCTTAATAAACTCGGTCTTGAATACACACAGACTATTGTGTTTATTCTTGTTATTGCGGCACTTGTTCAGTTTATTGAAATCGTGCTCAAGAAGTTTATTCCTTCTCTTCATAAGAGTCTTGGTGTTTACCTGCCTCTTATCACAACAAACTGTGCTGTTCTCGGTGTAACAATCAACAACATCACAGACGGTTTCAATTTCCTTGAATCAATGGTAAGTTCATTGGGTTGCGGTATCGGTTTCCTGCTGGCAATGGTTCTTTTCTCAGGTATGCGCTCACTTATCAACGAAAGACTTGTTCCGAAGGCATTCAAAGGTCTTCCCGTAACATTGATTGCCGCATCATTTATTTCAATGGCATTCTTCGGATTTGCCGGCATAGTAGATAATTTATTTGCTTAAGGAGGAGCTGTTTATGATTACAGATATTTTGACTGCTCTTCTTGTTGTGGCAGTTATCGGTGTGGTTGCAGGTATATTGCTTGCATTGGCATCACACTTCTTCCATGTTGAGGAAGATGAAAAAGTAAAGAATATCCGTCAGGCTCTCCCCGGTGCAAACTGCGGTGCATGCGGATTTGCAGGTTGCGACAGCTATGCAGAGGCTGTTGCTGCAGGTAAGGCAGAACCGAATCTTTGTATCCCCGGTGCCGGAGATGTTGCAAGCAAGCTCTCTGAAATTCTCGGTGTTGAAGTCGCAGCGGGAGAAGCATCTGTTGCCTTTGTTTCATGTAACGGAAGCTGCAAAGCAACAAGTGAAAAAGTTATATATGACGGTATCAGAAGCTGTGCTGCTGCAAAAATGATTTACGGCGGTCCTTCTTCTTGTGTTTACGGCTGTATCGGTTGCGGAGACTGTGCACAGGTTTGTCCCGTTGATGCAATCCGTATCTGTGACGGTCTTGCTCATATTGACCCCACAAAATGTATCTGTTGCGGTAAGTGTGCAAAGGCATGTCCCAAAAAGATTATAAAAAAGATTCCCAAGAGTGCAACGACAGCTGTTATGTGCAGTAATACCGAAAAAGGTGCAGCTGCGCGTAAAAACTGTAAGAATGCATGTATCGGATGTAAGAAATGTCAGCTCAATTGTCCCGAAAAAGCAATTACTGTTGTGAATAACCTTGCAGTTGTTGATTATGATAAGTGTAACGGTTGCGGCGTTTGTATTGATAATTGTCCTGCAAAATGCCTTAAAAAAACAGATTTCTTCAGCGGACGTATAGGTTGATATGAAAAATAAAAAACCGCGCAATGATATTATTCTTGTCACCGTTATCTTATTGATAGCGGTGACAGGGATTTTGTTTATAAATCTGAATAAAAAAGCCGGTACTGATGTGGTTGTAAATATAGACGGTACCGAAAAATACAGATATTCTCTTTCTGAGGATATAACAGTTGATATAAAAACCGGTGAAAACGGTGAACACGTCAATACTCTTGTTATTGAAAATTCAGAAGCATATGTTTCTCACGCTGATTGTCCCGACGGAATATGTACACAGTACAGGCCGGTATCTTATGCGGGAGAGAGTATTATCTGCCTTCCTCACAAAGTCGTTATAGAAATTCAGGCGGCAGCAAACAGTAATGAACTTGACGTTGTTGCATAAAAAACAGGAATGAAGAAATATTATGAAAGAACAGACTAAAAGAATTGCATTTTTAGGAATAGTTACATCCGTGGCACTGATTTTAGCTTATGTGGAGGCAATACTTCCTCCGATATGGGCTGCTGTACCGGGTGTAAAAATCGGTCTGCCCAATCTTGTTATTACTTTTGTGCTTTACCGTTTCGGTCTCAGGGATGCTGCAATCGTTTCAGGTATAAGACTTTTTGCGGTAACTCTTCTGTTCGGTAATTTTATGACATTTGCTTACAGTGTTGCAGGTGCAGTGCTGAGTCTTGCAGTTATGGGCATACTTAAAAAGATTGATAAATTCTCAATGACCGGTGTCAGCATTGCCGGTGCTGTTATGCATAATGCGGGTCAGATTGTTGTTGCGGCAATACTTCTTGACACTGTTCAGATCGGTTATTATATGATAGTTCTTGCAATAACAGGCACTGTTGCAGGTGCTTTTATCGGAATTGTGTCAGCACTTATTGTAAAACGCACAAGTAACATGAAAATTTATTGAGAATAAATGTACAAAATGTGAATTTTTGAGTTGTATGTTGACTTTTTTTTCTATTTTTGCAATAATAGCTAAGGATATAATCCTAAAATATTAAAAACAAGGAGCAAATTATCATGAAAAAAGTATTTAGCGTATTTTTGGCAATTCTTATGCTCGTTTCTGTTGCTGCATTAGCAGGTTGCGGTGACACAGCAACAACAGAAGAAAACACAACAGAAGCAGAAGCAGTTGAAACATCAGCTCTCAAGTTTGGTTTCGGTATTGTTACAGAAATGGACGAACCCAAGAACGCAGACGGCGACACAAACGGTGATGCAGCTGTAAACACAACAGCAGTTGCAGTTCTTCTTGATGCAGAAGGCAAAATCGTTGACGTTAAGGCTGACACACTTCAGGCAGATGCAGCTTGGACATCAGAAGGTAAAGCTGTTGCTGCTACAGAAGCTAAGACAAAGTATGAACTCGGCGCAGACTACAACATGGCTGCATTCGGCAAGAAGCATGACGGC
>JAZOUN010000113.1:0-12332 GCA_045658165.1 Acutalibacteraceae bacterium | reverse complement strand
CTTACCAACGAAGGGGTCAGCAACTGACTTGAAGCAGATAGCTGCGAGATGGCCTTCGGGATCGCACTTGAAGTCGCCTTCGCCTGTCTTTGCAGCTGCAGAAGGAGCAAAGTTAGCGATAGAATCAAGAAGGAGGTCAACAGCTTCTGTTGTGTAACCTGAAAGAGCGAAGATGGGGTAAACAGAACCGTCTGTGATACCTGCTGAAAGACCGTTGTAGATTTCTTCCTGTGTGAATTCTTCACCGCCGAAGAATTTTTCCATAAGCTCGTCGTCTGTTGTAGCAACAGCTTCAAGAAGTTCGTTTCTCATTCTGTCGATCTTTTCACCTTCGGGAACGGGAACTTCTGTCTTCTTGCCGTCTTTATAAGAATAAGCCTTACCTGTTGCGAAATCTATGTAACAATCAACTTTACCGTCAATAATATGAGGAACAACAACGGGACAGCAGGGTGTGCCGTAAACTTCCTTGAGTGAATCAAATGTCTGGAAGAAATGTCCGTTTTCATCGTCACACTTTGAAACTACGAACATAACAGATTTACCGTGCTTGATAGCTGTTTTGTATGCCTTTTCTGCACCTACGTCTACACCACCGCCTGACTGAAGAACGATAAGAGCTGTACCTGCTGCACGCATACCTTCTGCAACGCCGCCTGCAAAGTCGAAAGAACCGGGTGTGTCGAGAATGTTGATTTTAGCATCAAGCCATTCGATAGGAGCAACTGCTGTCTGAACAGAAGACTTTCTTCTCTTTTCTTCTGCGTCATAGTCCATTACAGTATTGCCGTCAAGAACACGACCGAGTCTGTCTGTTGCACCTGCAAGATAAAGCATAGCTTCAGCAAGAGTTGTCTTACCTCTGCCGCCACGACCTGCTATAACAATATTTCTGATTTTGTCTGAACTGTAAGTTTTCAATGTGTTTGCCTCCCTTATGCCTTTTGTCGAAATGTACAAAAAAATCGACTTGAGCATAATTTTTTTATTACAACACGTTCATTGTAACACACTCAGAAAAAAAATTCAACAGCTTTTTTATCTTTTTAAACAAAAAATATATAGTTTTATGCAAAAAATTGTTACAAATTTTTAAACAATATATTTCATTTTCATGTCGTTTTATGATATACTGAATGAAAAAGCAAAAAGGAGATTATGAAAAATGGTAAGAATAGAAATGGCAAACGGCGGCATTATTGAACTTGAACTTTACGCAGATGTTGCTCCCATTACTGTTAAGAACTTTGAAAAGCTCGTTTCGGAAGGTTTTTACAACGGTCTTATTTTCCACCGTGTTATAAGCGGTTTCATGATTCAGGGCGGTGACCCCACAGGAACAGGTTACAGCGGTTCAGATGAACAGATCAAAGGTGAATTCCTTGCAAACGGTGTGCCCAACAAGCTTTCTCACACAAGAGGCGTTATTTCAATGGCACGTTCACAGAATCCCAACTCAGCATCATCACAGTTCTTCATCTGCCACGAAGATGCAGCTTTCCTTGACGGAAACTACGCAGCTTTCGGTAAGGTTACAAAGGGTATTGAAGTTGTTGATGAAATTGCTTCTGTTGCTACAAACGCAATGGACAAGCCCCTTGAAGATCAGGTAATGAAAAAAGTTGAATTGTTCTGATAACAAAAAAAACCGGATGTAAACATCCGGTAATTTTTTTTTGCAAAAAAATGATAATTATTCTTTATCCTTTTTCTTTGTACCTGCGTTGTTAAGAAGTGAAACTATAAGAATGATAATTCCTGTAACACCGAAGATACCTACCATACCGAGTCCCATAATTTTAAGAACTTCGATTACGGAGTCCGCATTGATTTCACCTATATTGCTGAAGAAAGCTACAAAATCTGAAGCGAAATCTGTAAAGAATGTACCGATAAAACCTGAAGAAGCAGATACTTCTGATGCAACTTCACTTACCATTTCGGAGACAGCTTCACCTGAAACTTCTTCAAGAACATTACTCATTGATTCGAATTCCATTGTAAAACCTCCTTACTTGACAAATGCGAGAATAAGTCCGCCTGCTATAACTGAAGCAACCTGACCGGATACGTTAACACCGACAGCGTGCATGAGCAGGAAGTTTGTCTTATCTTCTTCAAGACCCATTTTATTAACAACACGTGATGACATGGGGAACGCTGAAATACCTGCAGCACCGATCATGGGGTTAATCTTGTTACCCTCTTTAAGGAAGAGGTTCATAAGTTTTGCAAGCATAACACCGCCGAATGTATCAAATACGAATGCAACAAGACCGAGAAGCATGATGATGATTGTTTCAACACGGAGGAATTCCGCAGCAGTCATTCTTGAAGCAATTGTGATACCAAGGAAGATTGTAATAAGGTTTGCAAGAACCTTCTGTGCTGTTTCTGAAAGTGAGTTGAGAACACCGCATTCTCTGATAAGGTTACCGAACATAAGGAAACCGATAAGAGCAACAGCGTCAGGTGCTACAAGGCCTACAAGGATTGTAACAACAATGGGGAAAAGGATCTTTGTTGTCTTTGATACCTTTTTCTTTGTGTTCTTCATTCTGATAAGACGCTCTTTCTTTGTTGTACAGAGCTTGATAATGGGAGGCTGAACAATGGGTACAAGAGCCATGTATGAATATGCCGCAACCATAATAGCCGCTGTGTAGCTTGAATTGAGTGTCTGTGCAACGAAAATTGATGTGGGACCGTCTGCCGCACCAATGATAGCAACTGATGCTGCATCGTGAACATCGAAACCGAAAAGTGTTGCAAGGAACATTGTGAAGAAAATACCGAACTGTGCTGCAGCACCGAACAACATAAGTTTCGGATCTGAAAGCAGGGGTTCAAAGTCAATCATCGCACCGATACCGATAAAAAGTACAAGGGGCATAAGCTCGTGATTGTTGATACCGATTTCAAAAATGTGATCGATAACACCCTGGGCACCTGAAAGAGGAAGGTTGACAAGAATTGCACCAAAACCCATGGGAAGAAGAAGTGAGGGTTCCATTTCCTTTTTGATTGCAAGGTAAATGAGAATACCGCCGATAGCCCACATGATGATGTGACCTATGTTGATTGCCTGAATGGTTTGTAAAAGAACATCCATTTTTTTTGCCTCCGTTCATTTAATTTTTTTATTTCCAGGATATTATATCATAACAAAAACGAAATAACACCCTGAAAATAAAATTCAACGTTATACATCAATCAGCACTCTGACAATTGCATTTTTATGTACAAAAAGTAAAAAAAGGAACTTTTTCAAGCTCCTTTTTACACAAAATTTTACTTCGTATTTTCAAAACGGTGATAATTTTCATTACACCTGCTGTCTGAATACAGCATGAAACAAGTTTACGAATTATAGCAGGTAAATAGAGGAGTTATTTCTGTAGCCTTGTAATAATCTGTTTTCAGTCCGTTTTTTATCTGCTGATAACAGCGTGCTGATTATCGGGAAGAGACGGATTTGTGAGTTCTTCCGCAATCTCACTGATCTGACTGAAAATTTTCTGAATCTTTTCTTTTCTGAGTGCCTTTATCGGCAGAACTCTGCTTATTCTTGCAGGAAGTGATGCCACATCCTTAACAATTATATAAACAGGATCATCAACCGAATATTTTTTTGCAGAACCGTCAAATACACTAAGGAATATGTTTATGATATGCTCAACAAGATTATCATTTTTGATCTGCTTTACGGCTTTTCTGTTTACGCCTTTACCGAAAGTGAGGAAGTTAACTATTCTGCCTGCCTGCCCCACTGTCATTTTCATAAGCTTTGTTACAACTTTGGAAATGGGTTTGTAGTACTTGCCGTCGAGATTGAAATGCTGATCTATTGAATTTACTCTTTCAAGGAATTCTTCTTTATCGTTCATTGCTGATCTGAGAATGCCGAGAAGAAGATCCTTTGAATGTTCTGTTATATATTCTGTTGTGTGCTCTTCACCGTTGTATGTGAATTTTTTTACATGATCAACATCTATTCTGAATTCATCATCAGTAACAGTGAGCATGGTTATGGGCGCAGGATGTCCGCAGAGTGCACCGACATTTATCTGAGTGAATGAATTGCCGTTTTTGGAAGTATATGTTGTATTTCTCTGCATATGTGAGTGACCTACAACAACAAAATCCACACCGGCATCTGCAAGAGCTTCGCAGCGGTCAATTCTGTCTGCAATGATCTGACCTGAATTTATAAGCAATGAAATATTGGGCATAACAAGGTGGTGTTCCATAACAATAACAGCTTCACCTGCTGCCTTGCCTTCCCTTACATGTCTGAGTATCCATTCAAAATGTTCATCGCAGTAACCTGCACAGCCGTAACCGTTTTTATCATCGTTAAGACCGATAAAACGGACTTTACCCTCGATTCTGACAGCATAAGAAGCTGCACCGATTTCATTTATATATGTATCATATGCGTCTGCCTCACCGAATTCCCTGTAAAGCTCCCTGAGTTCGGGAGGTGTCATTGTGGGAACATCGTGAAGAACTTCGGCACCCTGATAACGTCTTGCATTGCCGTCGCAGCACCAGTCATGTGTTGAGAAAATCACAAATGTCTTTTTCTTTTCGGAAAGTTTTCTGATTTTTTCATAAACCTCTTCATGTGAGACTCTTTCACCGTCGTTGGAAACGTCACCTGCGATAATTACAAGATCACAATCGCCGGCTGCAATCTGGTCAAAAGCTGCGTCTATTATCGCACCTGATTCCATAAGACATTTCTGATCTGAAGATGCTCTGAGATGATATGCTTTGCCGCCGTCTGACAGTTTTTCTGAAAAATGATGAAGATCGGCAACCATTGCTATTTTATACATAAAGTCAATACTCCTGTAAAACAAAATCATTCTGATTCTATCACAAGTTTTTCTCAAAAGCAATACAGACAGACAATTTTCGGCACTTTGCCGACATAATTCCGAAACAGAAGTATATAAATTGAGAAATAAATTAGTTATTTATATAAAAGAATTTGACAAATGCTTATATATACACTATAATATATGCTGATTAAATTTCTGAAAGGAGAGTTTTCCTGAAATGGATGACCCTTACCCCGGTAACTTTTTAAATATTGCAGCTTCTGTTGCTGCAGCAGACGGTGATATATCACCTGTTACTATTATTTTCAAAATTGTTTTACTCTTCATTCTTATTCTTGTAAACGCATTCTTTGCAATGAGTGAAATTGCAATAATTTCTCTCAACGATAATAAAATAGATAAGCTTGCGGAAGAAGGACACAAAAAGGCTAAGAAAATAAAGAAGCTGACTCAGAATTCATCAGACTTCCTTTCAATGATTCAGATAGGCGTTACACTTGCAGGTTTCCTTACCAGTGCTTCGGCTGCTGATTCATTCTCCCCTATCATCACAAATGCAATTATCAGCCTGAGTCCTTCTCTTGTTGCTTACGAATCAGCAATTGAAACAGTTTCGCTGATTCTTATAACGATTGTGATTTCATATTTCTCCCTCGTTTTCGGTGAACTTGCCCCGAAAAAGATTGCAATGCAGAAATCTGAAAAAATATCTTACAGAATCGCAGGTTTCCTTGTTGTTTTCATGAAAGCCACAAAGCCTGTTGTAAAAATCCTTGCATTCTCAACAAACTCAATTGTAAAACTGTTCGGAATTGATCCCTCTGCCGACGAAGAAAACGTTACCGAAGAAGAAATTCTTATGATGGTTGACGTGGGCGAAGAAAAAGGTGTTATTGAAAACGCTCAGGCAGAAATGATAAACAATATTTTTGAGTTTGACGATATCAACGCAGGTGACATTATGACTCACCGTGTTGACATGACTGCAATTGAAGCTGATGAATCAGTCAGTGAAATCATAAAGGTCGCAATCGAAGACGGATATTCAAGAATTCCCGTTTACGATGATGATCCCGATAACATCATTGGTGTTGTTTACATCAAAGACCTGCTCAATTACATCGGAAAAGAGCTTCCCACAGAAAAAACAATAAGGGAAATTATGCGAGAAGCATATTTTATTCCCGAAACAAAAAAATGCGGTGAACTTTTTGCCGAAATGAGTGAAAAACGTGTTCAGATGGCAATTGTTGTTGACGAATACGGCGGTACGGCAGGACTTCTTACCCTTGAAGACATTGTTGAATCAATTGTGGGCAACATTCATGACGAATACGACACCGAAGAAGATGAAATAGCAAAAATCAACGATAACACATTCACTGTTGAGGGAACAACAGACCTTGACGAAATTGATGAACTCATAGGTGCCGAAATTCCCGAAGGCGATTACGAAACAATCGCAGGTTTCATCATAAGTGAACTCGGTTATCTGCCCAAAGACGGTGATATGGACACCGTTGAACTCGACAATCTTAAATTCACCGTTCTTTCCGTTGAAGATAAAAGAATCGCAAAAGTCCGTATTGATATCACTCCCCGTGAGGATGAAAATGACAGCGATGACGACGATAACGACAAACGTATAAGACTCAATCTCAAGGAAAGAAAAAACAAACCCGAAAAAGATGACTAAAATACAGGAGGAAATGTTTTGAAGTTTTTTGAAGATGTAACCCGGGTTACTTTTAAAGGCATTGACCATGTTTTCAATGTTTCATCCGTATTTTGTGAATTCTCAATCGGCAATCACGATTTTTCAATCAAGTGGTACGGAGTTATAATAGCTTTCGGTTTTCTGCTTGCTGTACTTTTCGGCGGCAGAACCGCTTACAAGTGGAAAACAGACCTCAACAAAATGCTTGATGTTCTTATTTACGGAACATTTGCGGCAATTATAGGCGCAAGACTCTACTATTGTATTTTCAACTGGGATGTTTACAGAAACAACCCCGTCAAGATCTTATATATATGGGAAGGCGGTCTTGCAATCTACGGCGGTATAATAGGCGGTATTCTTGCAGCATTTATTGTATGTAAAATCGAAAAACTGAATTTTGCAAATCTTCTCGACATGGCCGGCATGAGTCTTCTTATCGGTCAGGGTATCGGCAGATGGGGTAACTACGCAAATCAGGAAGCTTTCGGTGCAAACACCGACGGTTCTTTCGGTATGATGAGCAGTAAAGTTACAGAATATATAATCAGCCATCAGGCACAGCTTCCCGGAGTTGATCCCTACGCTCCCGTTCACCCGACTTTCTTTTATGAATCAGTATGGAATATCGCAGGTTTCCTGCTTCTGTTCCTTATGTGCAAAAAATTCAGAAAATTCAGCGGTCAGATCTTCCTGAGTTACGGTATCTGGTACGGAATAGGAAGAATGATCATCGAAGGTATGCGTACAGACAGCCTTTACATAGGCGATACAAATATCAGAGTTTCTCAGCTTTTTTCTTCAGTTATTGTAATTGTATGCTCTGCAATTATGATTGTGATGATTATAAAACACATAAAAAATCCTAAACCCATTGAGGGAATCGATTACTTCATTGAGCCTGTTCCGTTTTTCAAAAAGAACAGAAAAGCTCTTGAAGAAAAAAACATTCAGACTTCAGAAACTGATGTAAATACAGATAAGGAGTGCAATGACAATGTACACAAAGATTGACGGTAAAGAAGTTTCTTCTGCAGTCAGAGACAGAATCACAGCCGAGGTTGCTCAGCTTAAAGAAAAGGGCATAACACCCGGTCTTGCTGTTATAATCGTGGGAAATGATCCTGCATCAAGAGTTTATGTCAACAACAAGAAAAAGGGTTGCGAACAGACAGGCATGAACTCCTTTGAGTACGCTATGCCCGAAGAAACAACAACAGAAGAGCTCATCGCACTCATAGAAAAACTCAATTGCGACAAAGATGTTCACGGCATTCTCTGTCAGCTTCCCGTTCCGAAGCATATTGACGAAGAAAAGGTTCTCAACGCAATTTCACCCGAAAAAGACGTTGACGCATTCCATCCCGTAAACTGCGGTAAGGTAATGACAGGCGATTATACATTTGCTCCCTGCACACCTGCCGGTATGGTTGAAATGCTCAAATACTATAACATTCCCGTTGCGGGCAAACACTGTGTAATAATCGGCAGAAGCAACATCGTGGGCAAACCCATGGCAATGCTTATGCTCAAGAACAATGCAACAGTTACAGTCTGCCATTCAAGAACAGAAAATCTTGCCGAAATCACAAAACAGGCAGATATTCTTGTTGCTGCAGTGGGAAGACCCAACTTTGTGACAGCTGACATGGTAAAAGACGGTGCTGTTGTACTTGATGTAGGCATAAACAGAATGGAAGACGGCAAACTCTGCGGTGACGTTGATTTCAACGATGTATGCGAAAAAACATCTTTCATCACTCCCGTTCCCGGCGGTGTAGGTCCCATGACAATCACAATGCTTCTCAACAACACATTAAAAGCTGCAAGTGCAGATATTTAATATTTTTACTTTGTAAATTAATGAAAGGATTTTTCTAATATGGCTAAGTATCTTATTGTAAACGCAGACGACTACGGCATGTGTACTGCCGCAAACGAAGCTGTTCAGGAACTTTTCCTCGGCGGCTGGCTCAAATCATCAACTGTAATGCTCCCCTGTCCTGCTGCTAAAGAAGCAGTTCAGTTCTCCATCGACCACCCCGAATTCCCCATCGGTGTACATATCACTCTTACAAGTGAATGGGCAAAATACCGTTGGAAACCCCTCACTCCCGGCAAGTCTCTTATTGACGAAGAAGGCTTCATGTGGCATGAGAGCGATCAGGTAGAAAAGAATGCAAAATACGACGAAATCGAAAGAGAAGTAAGAGCACAGATTGAATATGCTCACACTCTCGGAATGAAACCTTCACACATCGACAACCACATGGGTTCTCTTTACGGTCACTACACAGGCAGACTCAGCCTCGGCAAGATGGCTCTTCGTATCTGCGGTGATTACGGCTATGCATACCGTATTTTCACAAAGCACGACAAGAGAATCTGTCCTTCAGGTACTCCTTACCCCGTTTATGCAGCAATGACTCTTCTTACAAATCTCTGGGGCAATAAATACAATGTTGTTATGCCTGACTACCTTCTTTTCCCCGACTGGAATAACGACATGCGTGAAAGCTATGAAACATACAGAGATACAATTCTCAAGATCTGGACAGATCTTCCCGACGGTGTAACAGAAACTTTCATTCATCCCTCAATTGAAAACGATGAACTCAAGTCAATCACAGGTCTCTGGAGAGACAGAGTATGGGAATATCAGCTTATGAAGGATCCCTATACTCATGAATATCTCAAAAAGCACGGCGTTGAACTCATCAGCTACCGTGAACTGATTGCAATGAAGAAAAAGTAATAAACATATGACAAGGAGCTGAAAGGCTCCTTGTTTTTGTTAGTTTTAAACAAACTTAATTGGTCAATTTCTACAAGCAATTACTATTAAAATTGTTCTTGTTTATTGACTTTACCATACACTTTTGCTATTATATAATAGTATATAAGTAAAAAAAGGAGGAATTGCTTTGACAGACGCAAAAACATTAGCATACATCAATCTGTATGCAGTTCTCGGCACACTTGAAAATCTCTGTGCTCTGGACGAAGATGCAAGCGCTCTTCTTACCAACAAGAAACCCATTACAATAGGCATTGAAGTAAAGGGAGGCCCCTCAGCCACAATCACTTTCAAAAACGGTAGATGCAGAATGGAAGACGGTATCGGTCCTTGTGATATCAAGCTCCCCTTCTCATCATGCGAAAAGTTCAACGGCATGATCGACGGTACTGTTACACCCATTCCCTCAAAAGGATTCAAACACATCGGTTTTCTTCTTAAAGAATTTGTACCTCTTACAGACCTTCTCTCAAAGTACATGAGACCTGATCCCGAAGATCTTAAAGACGAGAAGTTCTTCAATATCAGCACATCACTCATGTTCTACACAATTGCTGTTGCAATCGCACAGATCGGTAACAATGACGAAATCGGTAAGTTCTCAGCTGACCACATGGTAGACGGTGAAATTCTTATGGGAATAAAAAACGGTCCCCAGGCTACAATCAGAGTCAGCAACCACAGACTTATCACAATCAAAAAGGGTACAGACACACCCCGTGCGCTCATGGAGTTTGATAATATCAAGCTTGCACGTGACCTCTTCGACGGCAAAGTCAACTCTGTTGCATGTGTCGGCGAAGGCAAAATCAGAATGGGCGGCATGATCTCTATGGTTGACAACATGAACAGAATTCTCGACCTTGTAGGTCTTTATCTTGCATAAGGAGGGTATATAAATGGCTTCAAAGAAATACACAAATCATAAAAAGAGTCAGGAATGGTTCAAAAGAGCCGTTGACGTAATACCCTCAGGTATTTACGGACACCTCGGCCCTGCAGAAGGTCTGTGGGTTCCCACAACATCATGGCCTTTCTTCTCAGAAAGAGCTGAAGGTTCTTACATGTGGGACGTTGACGGCAACAGATACATTGACTACATGTGTGCATACGGCCCCAACGTTCTCGGTTACAACGATCCCGATGTCAACGCTGCTGCTATGAAACAGGCTGAACTTGCAAACTGTACAACAACACCTTCTCACAAGATGGTTGAGTTCGCAGAACTTATGGTTGACACAGTTGCATCTGCTGACTGGGCATTCTTTGCAAAGAACGGTAACGATACAACTCAGGCTGCTATCATGTGTGCCCGTTACCATACACATAAGAAAAAAATCATCTTCGTAAACGGTTTCTATCACGGTGTTTCAATGTGGACACAGAAACTCGACTACCCCGGTGTTCTTCCCGAGGACGTTGCAAACAACCTTTACGTAGACTGGAACGATATTCCTGCACTTGAAAAACTCATTGCAGAAAATAAGGATGAAATCGCTGCATTCATCGCAACACCCTACATGCACGGTAACTTCCTTGATAACGTTCTTCCTGCTCAGGGTTACTGGCAGAAAGTAAGAAAACTCTGTACAGAAAACAACATCGTTCTCATTGTGGACGACGTACGTTGCGGTTTCAGACTTGACCTTGCAGGTTCTGACCATTACTACGGTTTTGAAGCTGACCTTATCTGCTTCTGTAAAGCACTTGCAAACGGCTGGAACGTTTCTTGTCTCTGCGGTAAGGACTTCCTCAAGAGTGCAATGAGCGGACTTTCATACACAGGAAGCTATTGGATGAGTGCTGTTCCCTTTGCTGCAGGTATCGCTTGTATTGAAAAGCTCAAGAAACTTGATGCTCCTGCACTGTTCAAGAAACTCGGCACACAGCTTACAAACGGTCTTAAGGCTGCTGCTGCAAACAACGGTTTTGATCTTATCTGTTCAGGTGAACCCTCACTCTTCTACCTGAGAATAGCTAACGATGACAGCTTGTTCATCCATCAGGACTGGGATCAGGAAATGGTAAGCAGAGGCATTTTCATCACAAGGCATCACAACCATTTCATAAACGCATCTCTTACAGAAGACGATATCAAGTACACAATTGATGTTGCTGAAGATGCTTTCAAGGCTGTAAGAAAACGCCACCCCGAAGCATTCTGATTGCATCAGAATGCAATGAATAATGAATAGTGAATAATGAATAATGAATAATTTCGGAAGGGCTTCGCCCTTACCCGATGATATGTTATCACCTTTCATTTTGTTAACTGAAATTTACGGCAGGTTGTAAACCTTGCCGAAAAAATAATTATGCATTGTGCATTCTGCATTATGCATTCTGAAAAATGAATGGAGGAAAAATTTATGCCACTTTCAAAACAGGAATGGCTTGCTCTTGAAAAGAAAGCTCACGAACTCCGTCTGCTTACTCTTGACACAACAAGATGGGCAGGCAGCGGACACATCGGCGGCGGTATGAGTGCTCTCGATGTTATGACAGTTCTTTACCACAAGTATATGAAAATCGATGTCAAGAATCCCAACTGGGAAGACAGAGACAGATTCATCCTTTCAAAGGGTCACGTTGGTGTTGCTTATGCACCCGTACTCTGCGACCTCGGCTTCAACGACAAGGAACTCCTTAAGACTTTCAACCTTTCAAATTCAACAATGGGTATCCATCTTGACTCAAACAAGGTTGTAGGTGTTGACGCTTCAACAGGTTCACTCGGTCACGGTATGTCAATCGCTGTAGGTACTGCTCTTGCAGCTAAGGTTACAGGCAAGGACTTCAAGACTTACGTTCTTCTCGGCGACGGTGAATGTGACGAAGGTTCAAACTGGGAAGCTGCAATGTCAGCTGCTCACTACAAGACAACAAACATGATTTCTTTCGTTGACCGTAACAAGTGTATGATCGACGGCAGAACAGAAGATGTTATGCGTCTTGAACCCCTTGCAGACAA
>JAZOUN010000112.1:0-2083 GCA_045658165.1 Acutalibacteraceae bacterium | reverse complement strand
AGATGAGAACGATGTAATTGAAAATGAGGACGGCAGCTTTGAACTTCCTACAACAATTACGGTTCTTGTGTCTGTTGAACAGGCAAAAATCCTTGCAAACTACGAGGAAAGTGCAGTAATGCACGTTGCTCTCGTTTACAGTGGTGACGATGCTACGGCAAATAAGTTCCTTAAAGCACAGGATGACTATTTCGCAAAAAAGAGTGTAAGTGAGGCTGATAAGAATGGCTAAAATCATTGCTGTAATCGGTTCACCCGGTAGCGGTAAAACAACCGTTACCCTTAAAATCGCTCAGGAGCTCTACTGCGCCACTACAAGCGGAGCAGTAATCTATCTTTCACCATCTCTGAAAATTCCTGCTTTGGGTGTTTTATTCCCGAATTATACGCCTGACAGTATATTTTCCCTCGGTAAGATGCTCGATAAGACAGATATTTATGAAGAGGATGTTCTTAACCACCTTGTAACGGTTAAGGCTATGAAAAACTTCGGTTGTCTTGGTTACAAGGCGGGAGAAAACAGATACTCATATCCTGACCTTACGGATGATAAGGTAAAAGCACTCTTTGATGTGCTTCATACTATGGCAGGTTATGTGTTTGTCGATTGTACAGATGAAGAAAACGACCTCATTTCACAGTATGCCTTGGGTATGGCTGATGAAGTGATTATGGTTATTTCACCTGACCTTAAAAGTATGGTGTATGTTTCATCAAATGAAAACAATCACACAGACAGAGTTATAAAGGTTCTTAATATCAATGAACACGAATTGTATTCTCCAATTGACGATGTGAGAACCAATGTCAAAAACATCTCTTTTATCTTGCCTTACAGTAAGCAGATAAGAGGTCAGCATCTTGACGGTCTGCTTTATGAAAGAGCAAAAGATAAGAAGTATCGTACAGAGATTTCAAAGATTATAAACCGAATTATGTAAGAGAAAGGAATTAAAAATATGAAAAAGATTTTTAGCATTCTTGCTGCAATAGCTGTTATTGCAACTGCAGGTTCAGTAGTAGCTTGTGCCACATCTGAAACAGAACCCGTAATTCCTGATACAGGAACAACCGAAAAAGAGAAAACATCCCCTGAAGTAACAACAGCTGAGGAAGTGATTGATAATGCCGAAACTGCAACAACTGATGTGGAAACATCTGCCGATGCAGACGAAACAACAATGCCTGAATCTTCCGAAGGAGCTGAAAGTACAGACAATACAGATAGCGAAATCACAGAGGAAGTTGAAAGTGCTACTGTTGAAGTTCTTGAGGACAGCGAAACCGTGGAAGATGATAGTGAAACGGTGAACGAAGAGGTTCCCGAAATTCCGCAGACAGGTGATAAAAGAAAGTTTTTCCCTGCTATTGCTACTTTCATTGTTTCCGGAATCGCTCTTGCTTATTGTGTTGTAAGGGGTAAAAAGAACAAAAAATCAAAGTGAACGGAGATTAAGTAATGCAGAAAATCATTGATTTTGTGCCGCTGTTATCGATGATTCAGGAGCATATCTCCTCTCGTTATGCGGCGGCACTTTCTGATTCAAGTAAATTGCCACAGCTCCGAGCATATATTGAAAAATATCTGCGTGACAGTGGTTATGTTGTTGATGGCTTGACACAGACAGAGCTCGTCAACAAGCTTTATTCTGAAATGGCTGAATACTCCATTCTTACCAAGTATCTCGGCAGAGATAATATTGAAGAAATCAACATCAATGCTTGGAATGATATTGCAATAACTTACACATCAGGCAGAACTATAAAAGCAAAGGAGCATTTCTATTCTCCTTCACACGCTGTTGATATTGTAAAGCGTTTGCTTCATCATTCAGGTATGATAATCGATAACTCCACTCCCATGTCACAAGGTCACTTGCCTAATAATACCCGTATTACGGCACTTAAGGAACCTCTTGTTGACGATGAACTGGGTGTAAGTGTTTCTATCCGTCTTTTGCATCCGTCAAGAATTAACAGAAAACAGATTATTTCTTCCGGTAATGCAACTGAAAAGATGATTGATTTCCTTTGTATGTGTATGCGTTACGGTGTTTCTATGGTTGTAGCAGGTGCTACATCA
>JAZOUN010000111.1:0-3348 GCA_045658165.1 Acutalibacteraceae bacterium | reverse complement strand
TCAGCCCAGAATGTGCGGTGAATACTGGTGCGGATGGTTCGACCATTGGTATGATATCCACCACACACGTGAGCCCGAGGAGCTTGCAGGTCTTTTCAACGATATGCTTGAAGCAGGCGCTTCACTCAACTTCTATATGTTCCACGGCGGCACAAACTTCGGCTTTATGAACGGTGCAAACTATTACGAGCATTATGATCCCACAATCACAAGCTACGACTACAACGCGCTTCTTTCAGAAGCAGGTGACATAACTCCTGCTTACCTTGCTGTAAGAAAGATTGTTGAAAAATTCAATGGCGAAGAACTTCCCCCCCTTACAGTAAAGAATTCTGAAAAGAAAGCATACGGCAAGCTCGACCTTACAGAAAGAGCTTCAATTTTTGAATCACTTCCCTACATTTCAAAGCCCGTTCACTCAGCTGCACCCAAATTTATGGAAGACATCGGTCAGTATTACGGATTCACAATGTATTCAACAGAGCTTGAAGGTCCTCGTGAAGACTGGGAACTCGGTTTCAACGCTGTCCACGACAGAGCAGTTGTCTATGTTGACGGTGAATTCAAGGGCATTTACGAAAGAACAAGACGTGATGACAAAATAAAAATCCCCCTTGCAAAGGGAGAAAAGAAAAAGCTCGATATTCTTTGCGAAAATATGGGCAGAGTCAACTACGGCACACATATGCCTGACCGCAAGGGTCTTCGCGGAATCCGTTTCGGCGGTCAGTATCACTTCGGCTGGGATATGTATGCACTTCCCATGAAGGACCTTTCTGCGGTACCCTTCAAAGAAGAGACAGGTGACGTCAAAGTTGCATCATTTATGAGAGGTTATCTTGATATCGAAGACAAACCCTGCGATACATTCATTAAACTTGACGGCTTCCACAAGGGTATCGTCATCGTAAACGGATTCAACCTCGGCAGATACTACAACGATGCAGGTCCTCAGAAGACACTTTATGTGCCCGCACCCATGCTTAAAGAAGGCAAAAACGAAGTTATCGTCTTTGAAACTGACGGTGCAGAAAGCATTACTGTTGAATTTGTTGACGTACCTGAACTTGGTTAATCTTAAAACAATTCAATTTCAAAATCAGATATAGTTTTTTCACGGAAAACGACCTGCCAGTCTATTGATTCGGCAGGTCTGTGTTTTAATGCAGACCTTGCAGAGTGTTCATTTGTTGTTGCTGATGAGCAGAAAACTGCAGTAGGTCCGTCAGCTCCGCCTATAACAGCAACAGCACAACTCTCGCCGATGTCTTTTTCAGAGGAAACCTCTGTGATGGACATCGGTTTATCATTTTCTGCAGTATCAACAAGCCTGAATTTATCAGGCGCAATATACGGCTTTACATCAAACGTCATCACACTGTGATGTGCGGGAATTTTCATATCTTTAAATTTAATATTTTTGTCAAGCTCCCTGTTTTCAATGTTTTTTACCGTGATGTTATATTTTTCATTTGTAAAAGGATGCACAACTTCAAAGCAGTCTCCTGCCGAAAGGTCTGAAAATTTATCACCGTAAAATGATTCGGGAGGAAACTTCACAACAGCTTTGAGAGAATTTATCTTTCTGCGTGATGAAAACTCAAAACTTTCTCTTTTAAGTATCCATGCGTATGATTTATCAAGCTCATAATGGCTTGCAACAAGCTCCGCAGTTTCCGAATTCTCATAGCCGTCAGGCATAAGATGCGGAGGAATCCGACACAATGAGCTGCCGCAAGTGTGCTTTATCTCTTTACCGTCAGCAAAAAGTGAAATTATGGCCTCATTTTCAAAAGGATTCTCTTTTTGCATTTTTCTTATCTCTTCAGCAGTCAGTCTGCTTTCATCAAAATCTGAAAAACGCCATTTTTCAATAAAATCGCTCACAAGACTGCTTTCAATCCCAATGCAGAAATCAACAACAAACCCTTTACCGCAACGGTAAACAGCAGGAACAAACCATTTGCCTGTGCTGTGGTCTGTAAAGGTGTCTGATTCTGTCACGACAACACTTTTTGACTTTTTTGAGGGCTCAAAACCTTTGCCGAAAGCAACAAACCAGTTGCCCAGCTCTTCATATGTCATTTTCTTTATTCTTGTTGATGTAAGGGGCACACCTGTATTATCGGAGTGATAATATGAAATCAGCACATAATCTCCGCCGTCAAAAACAGCAGGGTAACAGTAACCGTTTTCGGGGTCAGATTCAAGCATATGCACGGCAAAGAATGTTTTTCCGTCATCTTTGCTGACTGCACAGACAAGCGGTGTCCTGCCCCATGTGTTATCACAGCTTCTTGTAGTGAAATTTGGTATCGGATTAAAAACAGCAACCGTATATTTACCCACACGCTTCATAAGAAGAGGTGAATCGGGTGAAGAGAAGAATCTTTCGGGCTGCGGCGATGTCCATGTTGCACCGTCATCGAACGAAAAACATTCATACTGTGTGCCAAGGTCTGTTCTTGATAACGCACGGAGCACACCGTCTTTCTGCTGATAGATGCAAGTCTCCTGAAGCCCTGTTTCACTCTTTTCAGAGAATGGCGTCTCTTGTCTTTCAGCAAGTTCATACCATGTGTAACCGTCATCATCAGATGCAAAAACACATTTTATACCCTTTTCGATTATCTCATAAACACCGTTTATTTCTGCCGAATGCATATTTGCAGGCATAATGATTCTTCCGTTTTCAAGCATAATGACATGATCATTTTCAATAACATAATAATTGATTTTATCGTCAATAATTCTTAAAGGAGCACCGAATGTCTGACCTTCATCTGCAGAACGGACAATATACGGAACAGCATTTATGCCGTTTCCTGATTTTCTGAGAAAAATTAATCCGATATCACCGTTTCTCATTCTCAGCAATGACGGACACATAAGATTTCTTGATTCATCATCATGTTTTACGAGAATTCTCGGCTGAGACCATGTTTCACCCTCGTCAGATGAAACTATTGCCGCAATATCAGCTGCACAGTCATCATGCCATGTTTCGCCTGAAAACATTGAGTATGCAAACATGATATCCCCGTTTTTAAGTCTTATAAATGTACCTTCACCGTTTCTGCGGACAGATTCATCTGCATGCATGAACAATACTTCTTTACCTGCTGTTTTTTTCATAACCATACTCCAGAACTGTATTATATCTGCATTATACACCTATTGAATTTCCGTGTAAACAAAAAAATTCCCGGATTCTCAGAAATTATTATAATCTTCAATTCAGGTTCAATATAATAATAAATAATAGTTATTGAAAATATTAAAAAAGTAGTATATACTGTATACATATTTATCGGGAGTGAAAAATTATGAATTATATCGGAATCAATT
>JAZOUN010000110.1:0-6591 GCA_045658165.1 Acutalibacteraceae bacterium | reverse complement strand
TGATATGAATGCAGTGGGCATTTTTAGGATTTGTAACAACATTTTCGGTGTTATTCATTGCCGAAAAATCATTAAAACCCTGTACAGAATAAGGAGGTGGTAACATGACCGCATTACTGGCTTTAGTCGGCGGACCTCTTGCAAATTTTGCAGAAGGCGCAATCCTTGCTGTAACGGTTTTCCTTGCAAGCAAGGGAATAAATATCGAATAAAAAACACAAAGCAGGGGAGTGATCCCCTGCTTTGGATGAATAAAAAATCTAGATGATTGAGATTAATTCATTAATTGTTTTTAGTGAAAAAACCTTTGTGTTGTACTGATTGGCTAATCCTGAATTTTGAATTAGGTTACAACAATCATTGTCTGTTACAGCATAATCGATAAATGGAATGTATGCTGATGCCCATTTTGTGTCAAGGTAATCACCTTGCACAATTTTATTATGTCTTTGCATGCGGTGTGCCCATAGATTTGCTTGAATCCATTTGTATGGTAGATTGTGGTGATGTGCACTTTGTAGATATTCAACATATTTAGTCATAATGATATCTTGTTCTGAATGAGATTTTTCGAGTAAACCTGTATGTCTATGAATTACTCCAATTGTATCAAGGCATCTTGTAAAACTTTCTTGTTCTTTATTCAAGTTTTCTAGTGTGTATGATAATACTTGGATATCTGCATTTAATTCATTTTTTATTTGTTCTTCAATGTTTACATTTAGGCAACATTTAGATTTTGCATCGTTTAACGCGTTGACTATATTTTGTTTTTCATTTTGTAATTTTACAAGTTTTTCTTGATTGTACTCCGGTGCTATTTTGATTATGAAAGGTGAAGTAATATTTGAATCTTTTACAAAAAATTGACTACTATTAAAATGAATTGTATTTTCATTTTTTACAAATGTTTGATAACCAATTTTTGATTCTATTTCTTCGATTTCATCGGGATTGAGTAACTCTGAGTTTGTAAATCTATAAAGAAAATCTTTTGAATCTCTTCGCCCTTTTGACATTCCCATTTCTTGAAGTTGATTTCCTAATGGACACAGAATGCGATTTTCACGCATTGCAGTGGTTAATACTATATATAATTTTCCAATTTCATGTCTTCGTTCATTTTTACAGGTTCCGTTCTCATATTTAGAGAGTTCTATCATAATGTTTGTATCAAGATATATAACCGGTTTAAGACACTTATTTATTATTATCTGCGGTTTATTGTTATGAATCATATTTTGTATATCCTTAATTGGGATTGTCTGTATATTCAATTCTGAAATAATCCAGATACTTCTTGAATTTATCCTGTGCTGACAGGCAAGTGTCTGTCAGGTATCCCGGTTCATTGTTCCATTCTTTGAGACCTCGATAGTAGAACATTTTTATGTCATCTTCAATAATAAACGGTACAATGTTGTGCTTTAGGCATTCCTTGAACATAATCAGTCTGCCGATACGCCCATTGCCGTCCTGAAACGGGTGAATGCGTTCAAACTGAACATGAAACTCAATGATATCATGCAAAGTCTTTTCTTTTTTGTTGTTATATGATGACAGAAGTTTTTTTATCTCATTTTCAACATTCTCAGGGAGTGTGGTATCTCTTCCTCCGACTTCGTTTGGCAGTTTTTTGTAATCACCAACAGCAAACCAATCAAGTTTGCTGTCGCTTGTTCCTGTTTTCAGAATTCTGTGAAGATTTTTTATGAGTTTTTCGGTGAGTGAAGAATTTGCATGGTCAATAATTTCATCAATACAGCGGAAGTGGTTAACGGTTTCTACAATATCATCCACTTTAATGCTTTCGTCTGTAAAACCGATAGTGTTTGTTTCGAAGATATATCGAGTCTGTTCATGGGTAAGCCGGCTGCCTTCAATATGATTTGAATTATATGTCATATCGACCTGTATTTTATGATAAATACCGCCTTTTATGTTGTTCTTTTTTTCTGCAATCAGAATATCCGACAGCGTTTTTGGTGTGTCAGCTTTTTTATTAAGTCTTTCGGGTTTTTTAGCAATTTCAGGGATATTCCAGGTTTTTCCTGTAAGAAAAGCCCCATCAATGCGTCCTTCTGCACAATAATTTCTGACACTTCTCTCGGATACATTCCACTTTTCTGCGATTTCTTTTACGGATAAATATTTCATACTTAACCTCCGTGAGTTTATGATATCAGTATATCACATTATCGGCAAAATATCAATATTTTAATGTAATAAAATATAATAATTCTTGCCGATAACGGCAATGTCCCGAAAATGTCACATACTTTGTTTTATTATAAAAACATAATAAAACAGGGGGATAAAGTGATGAAATTAAAACCATCAGAATCAGCCTTCGCAATAAAACAGAGTCTTTCAATGAGTGATGTTCTGAAAAAGTATGTTTCGAACTTTGAGCCAAAGAAAAATCGCATCTCATGCCCTATACATAACGGATTGGATTATAATTTCAGTTTTACTGAAAGTGTCTTTCATTGCTTTGTATGTGGTGCATCAGGTGATATTATCGGATTTGTACAACAGTATTTTGATTTGTCCTTTTCAGATGCGATTGCAAAACTGAATAATGATTTTTGCTTATCCTTACCGATATACGAAGCAACAAGCCATTATGATAAAGCAAAACAACAGTCAATTATAATACAATCTACATCTGATAAGATTACTAAGGTACTTCGTAAACAATCAGCAGATGAACTTGAAACTGAATATTATGTAAGACTTCGTGTATACAAGTCATACTGTGAAGCTGTGGAACGATTGAAACCAGCACAGCCGACAGAGACCCCGTCAGCGGAATTTCTTCACGTTTTAAAATACAGAGATATCGCAGAGTATAAGTTAGATGAATGTTTTAAGAAAATATGTGCCTTGGGTAGAGATTGATTTGATGAATGACAAAATGATAAGAATTGTTTTCATGCTTCTAAATCAAAAATTGAATACTTTGAATGTTAATAGATGGGAAGATTCTTTCTCATCGGATGTTGTATTATGTAATCACAGCAAAACGGGAGTGATCAAAATGATAAATGTAAAACATCTTGTAAAAAGGGATTCGGACGGCAGAGTAAAATTTGAAATTTTCACAAATGAAGATTTCGATTGTGTTGAAATCAGATATCAGTATGATGCAAAAGGTAATTTGTCCGAAATGCTGGCAAGCTATTATGAGTACAGTATAAATACGAAATATTGTTACGATTCAGAAAAAAGACTTGTGTCGGAATATATTGAAGAATCTTATAATGATAAAAATATTGCTTCGTACGAAAACAAATTCGTCTATGATTCTGATGGTAATCTGAAGCAGGAAATCAGGGGTAAAGTGATGTGCACTATCAATTATACATACAGCAATGACAAAAAACCGGTGAAAAAAGAAATTGTATTTTCAGCCGGACATAAGCAGATTTATGACTATATTTATGATTCATCAGGCAGAATGACACATAAAAAGTGTACATATACCAATGGTATTTATGCTGATAAAGATACTGAATATTTTTATGATGCAGATGGAAATGTTATCAAAATAATTTGTACTAATACTGATAATAAACAGAGCATTACAGATTTAGTTTATGAAAACGGACTGGAAAAAAAGCGCACGATATCATATTCTGATACTATGTTCAAAAGTGAGCTTAATTATGAATATGATTCGAGGGGCAGGAAAATCAAGCAGATTTATGTAAATAAATATGGCGATCTGGTTACAACTGTATTCTTTTATGATGAATTTGACAATGAGATTTTTGAGTTTATGTATGACAGTGAAGATCGCATTATTGAGAAGATTATTTTAAATTATAAAAGAGAATTCTGGCAGTATGCTGCAAATAACGGAAAACTGATAAAGCACAAAATATCAAGTGAAAAAAAATGTCATTCAGAGGAATATGAGTATGACGCAAACGGAAATATTACAAAAGAGATTGTTTGTTATGATGACGGTAAAAAATCTTGTACCGAAAGTTTTTATGATGAAAACAACAATCTGTTTAAGCATATTGTTACGGCAACAGACGGCAGCAGTGTAGTTTATCAATACAGATATAATTCAGATAATACTTTGATTGAAGAAAGTCTGACCGATGCTGACGGCAGAACAGTCGTATGGAAATACAGTTGCAATTCCAACGGTGAAACGAGAGTTGAAATTGACAATTCTGAAAATGCAAAGTATGATATTGATTTTTGCGGGGATTTGTTTCCGAAATGGGATTAAATATAATAAACCCGATGGGAAGATTTTTTCTCATCGGGTGTTGTATTATGTGTGTGAAAGTGATAATATATTTACGAGGTGACTTAAATGTCTGTAAAACAGCCTAAAAAACAGCTTATTCTTAACATTCTTGATATTCTGAAAAAGTATACAGACGAGGACCACAGACTTTCTCAGAAAGAAATAGTTGATATTCTCAAAACTGAGTATAATATGTCAGCCGACAGAAAATCCGTCAGACGAAATATCCTTGACCTTATTGAACTTGGTTATGAAATCGAATACAGCGAAGCTATCCGTATGGTTCCCAACAAAGCAACAGGGGAGCTGGAAGAGAGCTACATATGGTCTGATTTCTATCTTGTCCGTGATTTCAGCGACAGTGAACTGAGGCTTCTCATTGACAGTCTGCTTTTTTCAAAGCATATTCCTTACAGTCAGTGCAAGGAGCTTGTTGAAAAGCTTGAGGGGCTTTCAAGCAGGTATTTTGAGGCAAAGGTGAAGCATATCAGAACAATGCCCGATAACTCCCTTACAAACCGTCAGCTTTTCTATACTATTGATGTTCTCGATGAAGCAATCAGCCGTGGCAGACAGGTTTCATTCAGCTATAACAGATACGGCACAGACAAAAAACTTCATCCGGAGAAAAATGCAGACGGAAAAGTCAAGGAATACATAATAAATCCTTATCAGATAGCAGCCACAAACGGCAGATATTATCTTATTGCAAATTACGATAAATATGACAATGTTTCACACTTCCGTCTTGATAGAATAACGGATATAAATATGCTCCAGACACCTGTAAAATCAACTAAACAGGTTAAAGGTCTTGAAAACGGATTATATCTGCCGAAGCATATGGCAGAGCATATTTATATGTTTTCGGGAGAGAGCATTCCCGTTACATTCAAAGCAAAAAAATACATCGTCAGCGATGTTCTCGACTGGTTCGGAAAAGATGTTGAATTTTCAGACGAAACGGAAGATGAAATCACAGTCCGTGTAACGGTCAATGAAAAAGCAATGCTCCGCTGGGGCTTGCAGTACGCACTTCACACAAGAATTATATCCCCACAGAGCCTCGCAGAGCAGATAAAAGCAGACCTTTCAACAGCGATTGAGAATTATAATGCAACTTGACAATCTGTAATGACAGCTTTATACTGATAGTTAAGGAGATGTTTATCGTGAACGAATTGAACAGTATCGAAATGAAACTTAAAGATATGTATGATGAACATTTTTGCTGTGACGGCAGATGTAAATGTTTTAATGATTGCAGTAAAAAAATGGATTTTGATTATGAATCATCAATAATCTGCAACCGTAATCTGAAAGTCGGTAAATATTATGGTGAGAAAACAAAAGTTTTGTTTATCGGCAAGGAAAATACACATCGTTCAGAAAGTCTTACTCCTGTTGAGCCTGAAAGTTTTTTAACGCAGAAAAATCAGCACTATAAAAGAACAAAGTTTATGTTATCAGCATTTCTTGATGAATGTAATGAAGCTGATATAAATAATTATGACGGATATAATTTTACATCGTCGAATGAGGACACACTCCACAAATATTTTGCACTTACAAATCACTATCATTGTGCTTATAAAAAGAAAGCTGATGCAAATAAATATCACGGTATAACGTCAGACAACACTATGTGGTATAATTGCGTTGAAATAGTCAGAAAAGAGATTGAAATACTTGAGCCTGATGTTGTAGTTATTCAGAGCGGATGGTCTGCAAAAGAAAAAGCACTGAAAGATATCCGAAAGTATTTTTCTGAAAATTGGGATGTAAAACAGGATAAACTTGTTGGTTTGTATAAAGCTGAAAATAAAGAATCAGGTCGTGTCTGTTATGTTATCGGCTCTTATCATCCGTCTTTTCATTGTTGGCATGAAGAAAAATACTTAGGATTGCTGAAAAAACGAATAATTAAAACAAGAAATATTTTATACAAAGGAGAATAACAATGGATAATATAAAACAGGATATTGAAACTTTAAAAAATGATACATCTGAACTATTTGCAGAAAAAAACAAAGATTTCATCGAGTATTTTAATGAAATGTATAGTGCCGAATTCGGAGAAGATAGGAACTTTAATAACTTTTGTGATTTTTTTGCTGAAGATGAAGAGGGATATTTTGACCCCTGTGATTTAGTAATGGATGAAAATGATATAATCTGTTTTCTGAAGTGGCGTTATTGTCTGTCTCTTCTTATGTATATGGAATCTGTAACCGATACTCTTGAAGAATTTGAAAGCGGGAAACAGCATACTGCAAAAAAAGGGTTGGAAATGACTGTATCGTATCTGAGAAAATATAAAAAAC
>JAZOUN010000109.1:0-18395 GCA_045658165.1 Acutalibacteraceae bacterium | reverse complement strand
ATTATATTTATTTTAAAATAAAAAATCAATACCTTTTTGTGTTTTCTCTTTGTACTTTATTCATTTTTTGCAATAAAAGCTGTATTTGTGAACTTTTTGTAAACAAATCGGGCTTTTTTCAATTTTGACACGGTTTTTCCGTGTCAAAACGCGGAGTTGGAACTATTTATGGAAGGCAAAATTAACACAGAGGTGATGTAATGGAAAAATTGACCGGCAGAGAAGAGCTTTTTTGCCGCATTTATGTTTCATGCGGAAATTCCAGAGAAGCAGCATTTAAAGCCGGATACAGAATATGCCCCGAAATAACGTCAGAAAAGCTTCTTGCAAAACCCTCGGTAAAAAAAACTGTTGAAAGAATGAAAAAAGAAAAAGTCATTTCAGCCGACGAGGTCAGGGCAGGACTTCACAGAATAGCATTCGGTTCTTCTGCCGATGCGGTGAAACTGCTGATAAGTGAAGATTTTGAAACTCTTGAAACGGAAGATCTTGATCTGTTCAATATTTCCGAAATAAAGAGGCCCAAGGGCGGAGGGCTTGAAATAAAGTTTTTTGACCGAATCAAAGCACTTGAAAAACTGGGCGAACTTTCAGGGGTATCCGAAAACAACAATGCAATGCCTTTTTATGAGGCGCTTGAAAAAAGTGCAGCATCACTCAGCGGTGGTGAAAAGTGAAATTCGAAACTTTTTCACCAAAACAGCTTAAAGTTCTCACCTGGTGGTGCAAAAACAGTGAAAACAGAAATTTTGACGGAATAATCTGCGACGGTGCAGTCAGAAGCGGAAAAACAATATGCATGTCTGTATCTTTTATTGCCTGGGCAATGGGTAATTTCAATGACACATCCTTTGCTTTGTGCGGAAAAACTGTTACATCGCTCAGACGCAATGTGATAACACCGCTTTTGCCTGTGCTTTCCGATCTGGGATTTACCTGCCGTGAAAAGATTTCAAAGGGACTGCTTGAAATTGAATACGGAAAAGCAATAAACCGTTTTTATTTTTTCGGCGGAAGAGATGAGTCATCCGCATCCCTCATACAAGGACTTACTCTCGGCGGAGTTCTTCTTGATGAGGTTGCGCTTATGCCGCGTTCATTTGTTGAACAGGCAGTTGCAAGATGTTCCGTAACGGGATCAAAACTCTGGTTTAACTGCAATCCCGAAAATCCGCTTCATTGGTTTAAAAAGGAGTGGATTGAAAAGGCAAAAGAAAAAAATTGCCTTTATCTTCATTTTGTGATGGAGGATAATCCGTCATTATCAGAATCTATCATTGAACGATACCGTTCTCTTTACTCGGGTGCATTTTTTGAACGTTTTGTTGAGGGAAAATGGGTTGCCGCTGAGGGGCTTGTTTATCCGTTTTTCAACAACGCAGACAATGTATACAGCGGAAAACCCGAATGTGACGAATATTATATTTCCTGCGACTACGGTACGGTGAATCCTTTTTCGTTGGGATTATGGGGACGCAACGGAGATGTTTGGTACAGAACAGACGAAGTTTACTGGTCATCAAAGCGTGAAGGCAGTCAGAAAACAGACGAAGAGTATTATGAAATGCTTGAAAAACTTGCTGACGGACGAAAAATAGAAGCCGTTATTGCAGATCCTTCCGCTGTGAGTTTTATGGAATGTATCAGACGGCACGGGAAGTTTGCAGTTCTGCCTGCAAAAAATGATGTGGCAGACGGCATAAGAAGAGTTTCCGAGGCGCTGAAAAGCAACCGTATAAAAATCTGTGCGCATTGCAGTGATATAATCCGCGAATTCGGATTGTACCGATGGGAGGACAGTGCCTCCAGAGACGTGCCGAGAAAAGAGTATGACCATGCGCTGGATGATATGCGGTATTTTGTTTCCACCGTTCTTTACGGCAGGCAGGACGACGGATTTCTGGTAATGGCAGCTGAAAGGACATGAAAATGAAACTATTTGAAAGAAAACGAAAAAATGAAAGCTCCGAGGTTGCCGTAACCGGTGTATCTCAATTGTATAATAAAAAGTTTTCATCTTTCGGCGGCGTTTCTGAAAATTTTTCTGCCGAAAAACAACTTTATGAAAATCTGAGAAAAAGCGTACCTGTAATTGACGGAGCAATAAGTAAGATTGTGCGTCTGACAGGCGGATTCAGGGTTAATTGTTCCGATATGTGTGCACAGCAGATACTCGGTGAATTTCTTAAGAATGTCAACGTGGGCGGAAATATGTGCGGAATTGATTCTTTTGTCAGTCTGTTTCTTGATCAGCTTCTGACATACGGTACGGCAGTGGGTGAAATGGTGTTAAATCCTGACAATCGTTCCTTTTCACTATATAACGGTGAACTTGACAATATTGTGCTTGAGCGCAACAAAAGAAATCCCATGACTGTTGATGTCTGTACATCGGATTCGGGAACCGTTGTTCCCGTTAAAAATCCCCATGCAGTAATAATGTCGGTTCTCGATCCCGATGCGGGAAAACTCCATGGTAAGTCTGTACTCAGAGGTCTTCCGTTTGTAAGTGCAGTTCTTCTGCAGATTTTTGAAACAATCGGAACCAACTGGGACCGTGTGGGAAATCTCCGTTATGCTGTTACTTATAAACCTCAGAACGATGCTCTTGATAAGGCATATGCAAAAGAACGAGCCATGCAGATTGCAAAAGGATGGAGCGAAGCAATGAAATCAGGCGGTGAAGTAAAGGATTTTATTGCAGTAGGTGATGTTGATATCAGGGTTATCGGTGCGGATAATCAGATTCTGAACAGTGAAATACCTGTAAGACAG
The DNA here is from genome assembly GCA_045658165.1 of Acutalibacteraceae bacterium. Classification (GTDB taxonomy): domain Bacteria; phylum Bacillota; class Clostridia; order Oscillospirales; family Acutalibacteraceae; genus UBA1081. The sequence goes on along the minus strand of JAZOUN010000109.1, from coordinate 15,620 downwards.
ATTCTGGAACAGATTGTTGCAAAACTGGGTTTGCCTCCGTTCATGCTCGGTCTTAACTGGTCAACCAGCGAGAGAATGGCTCAGCAGCAGTCTGATATCCTTACGAGTGAGCTTTGGCATTATAGACGTATTCTTACACCGGTGATTGAAAAAATATGCAGAATGTTTCTCCGCATGAATGCTCTGGATACTTCTTTCAGCATTGAGTGGGAAGACATTTCTCTTCTTGATGAAACAGAGCAGGCAAAAGCAAATTATTATAACGCTCAGGCGGAAAAATATAAGGCGGAAGCTACAGCTCTGGGAAAGGAAAATTAAATGGACGAAATGAAAATCACAAAAAGCGCATCAGAAGTGAGTCCTGTTTCAGGTGCTCCTGATGAGGCAGCACTTGCGCTGATTTCACAGTTTGCAAGAAAGACTCCTGATGCGGAAAAAATATATACTTTTTCCGTTATTCTCTGTGATAATGAAATTGACCGTGATAACGAAAGGTTTTCGGTGCAGTCTCTTGAAACACTTAAAAATATGTTTGTCGGTGTCACCGGAATTTTTGATCACAGTATGAAAAGCAGCGATCAGACGGCAAGAATTTATAAAACGGAGATTCTGCGTGATGAATCAAAAATCACTCTTGCGGGAGAAGTTTATACATATCTTAAAGCGTGGTGCTATATGCTCCGTACTCAGAAAAATGAGGAGCTTATCAATGAAATTGACGGGGGAATCAAAAAAGAGGTAAGTATAAGCTGCAGTGTCGATTCTAAAATCTGTTCCGTATGCGGCAATGATATCAGAAGCCGTGAATGCAGTCATACTGCAGGTAAACAGTCCTGTCATCTCATTCTTACAAATCCCACAGATGCCTATGAATGGTCTTTTGTTGCCGTTCCTGCACAGCGTAATGCAGGAGTATCCAAGTCGATGAAAAAGAAAGGTGCTGAAAAACTTGTATGCACATCGGAAATTCCCGAAGAAATTATAAAATCGGCTCTCGGCGCAAAAGAAAATGTAATTCTGACACCCGTTCAGATAAAGGCTTTCAGTGAATATATAGAAAACATGAAATCCGATGCAGAGCTTGGCAAAACGAGAAGAAAAGAAGCAGAAAAAGAAATTATTGCACTTTCTGCATTTACTCTGCCTGATGCGGATACGGAAATGATATGCCGTATTCTAAAAAAGCTCTCAGGCGATGAAATTGTAATGCTTCGCAAGGCATTCGGTGACAGAGCAGAAAAGCTGGCTGTGTACACCGAAACTTTCGGTTCGGAAAAAAGAAAAAGCTTTAATGATAACTCACAATTCAGAATTTAAAGAATGAAAGGATGAAGAAAATGAAGATTTCAATGAAAGGTTATGCGGAAAATTCCGCTACATTTAAAACTCAGGGGGTTGTATGTGTCGGCCACACTGTAAAGATGGCAGACAATTTTACTGTTGCTCCCTGTACGTCAGGTGATGCTTTTGTCGGTGCTGCAATGAACATGAGAAATGAGTATGCCGGAATTCAGCTTGCAGGATATACAAGATTCGGATTTACGGGTACAGAACCCACTACAGGTTTCTGCAGATTTGTTGCTGACGGCAAAGGCGGAGTAATGATTGCCGAAAACGGCAGGGAATATCTTGTAACAGATGTTGATTCATCAGATAAAACTGTCGGTATTATTCTCTGATAAAGAAAGGAAGATGAAAATGAGTAATTTTAACAATATTAAACTTGAAAAGGGTATGTATGCTTCTTCAAAGGGCTTTTCTGCTTGTCTTGAGGAGCTTGATCCCTCAGAAAACTATAAAGGCACACCTCTTGAAAATCTTGATGCGTTTCAGCGTCAGCTCAAAAGATTTGATATAAGAGTCAGCGGAAAAGGTTCAGACACGGTTGATAAGTTCTTCTGCACAACGGATTCTGCAGCACTTTTTCCTGAATATATTTCAAGAGCTGTCAGACAGGGTATGGAAGAGGCAGATGTTCTTTCAGGAATTGTTGCATCAAGAACATCCATCAACGGTCTTGATTACCGTTCAATCACTTCTGTTCCCACAGAGGATGATAAGGAGCTCAAAGTTGTTGCGGAGGGTGCGGTGATTCCCCAGACAACAATCAGAACACAGGAAAATCTTGTAACACTTCACAAGAGGGGCAGAATGCTCGTTTCTTCTTATGAGGCAATCCGTTTCCAGCGTCTTGACCTTTTTACTGTTATGCTTCGTCAGATCGGTCATTATATTGCAAGAAGTCAGATCGGTGATGCAATTGATGTTCTTGTAAACGGTGACGGTAATAACAATGCGGCAGAAATTATCAGAGCTGCAGACAACGGTGTGCTTACATATTCTGACCTTATTTCATTCTGGAACAGTTTTTCTCCTTATGAGCTTTCAACAATGATCGCATCGAAGGATATGACACATAAGCTTCTTAATCTTTCAGAGTTCAGGGATGCAGCTGCAGGTCTCAATTTCCACGGTACGGGTAATATGATTACACCTCTCGGTTCTTCTCTTATCAGATCAGCTTCTGTTCCCGAAAACATTATTATCGGTCTTGATAAATCATGTGCTTTGGAAATGGTTGAAGCAGGGGCGATCATTACAGAATACGATAAGCTTATTGACAGACAGCTTGAACGTGCGGCAATTACATGTACGGCAGGTTTCTCAAAGATTTTCCCTGACGCATCAAAGGTGCTTTCTGTCTGATGCTCTCTGCCGATACTGTATTTGAAAAGGTAAAAGAGATAAGCGGATATGCAGACGAATCTCTTATGACTTTTTGCGAAAAAGCAGCTGCTGAAATAAACTGTAAAAAGCGTCCGGATGTTTCCGCGTCAGATATCCGTTTGCTTCTGGCAGCCGCAGCAATTGCTTACTGCGATTATCTGCTTGTTCAGAATCTTGCCGACGGTGATGTGGGTTCTGTAAGAGCCGGTGATATCACCGTTACAAAAAGCGGACAGACAATGATGCTTTCTGCCGAAAAGATGAAAAAAGAATCACTCGCGGATGCGTCTGATCTGCTTTTTGATTCTCAGTTTTTATTCGGGACGGTGTAATCTTGAATATAGAGAGAATTATCAGCCGCTACGGCAGAACGGTAAAAACCGTGGATTCCTGCGGTAAAGAAATCGAAGAAAAGAAATGTTTTATTCAGGCTCTGCGATATAAAAACAAAATGTATCTTGAAGGTGTGCCTACCGAAATAGGCATAAACGACTCGGGTTATTATCTTCTTCTTGCCCCTGCATCAATGCGGATTGATCTTATGGGGGATAAAGGATGCATTTCTGACGGTGAGAAGAAATATCACATCGACAGATGGGAAAAGATATGGCTCGGTGAAAAAGTGTTTTTTATATGGGCAGTTCTTAAGGAGCATACAACAGGTTGCTATCCTTATTATAATCATTTTTCTGAAAGGAGATAAAAAATGTCACTTATTGCAAAACTTCCCGATCAGCTTTGTGAATGGTATTCGGATATGAATGAGTTTTCAGACTGTTCATTCTGTACACAGTTTCCCGTAAATTCAAAAACAACACCTCTTGAAAATCCGGTTGTTGTTTTCGGTGCAAAGGGTATTTCGGTTCTTGATAATACAACTGATGAGACAGGAACAATCATCACGGACAGCCGCGTTGCCGAATCAAAATTCACAATCGGTATTCATGTTCCACGAAGCAGGGGCGGTGCGGGTTGCTATGATCTGTTTGATTCCATTGTTGATATTCTGCTTTTCAACACATCTGTTGCCGTAAGCGGTATCACAACCGATGAAATTGAATATATCCGCAATACAGATTCACTTTATCTGCGCGCTGTGTTTACAACAAATGAAACATTGCAGAGCAGCGGTGCATACACTTCTGTTCTTGCACTTTAAAAAAGAAAGACCATCCGGAAACGGATGGTCTTTCTGATTTTAAATTTTTCAATTTTTAATTTCAGTTTCAGCCATTTTTGCAATTTCTGCAGCAGTTGCGTTCTGCATAAATTCAGCTTTTTGTTTTCTTCTTTCAAACAGATCTTTATACATCTGTTCTCTTGTTTTTGCTGAAAGGGGATAAAAGAACTTGGGAACGATACCAAGGCTGGATGAAATAATGGGAATACCTGTGCCGAGTGCAAAGATCCACCATTTTGTTTTGTCTGTCTGTGTTCCGACTTCCTTGCCCTGAACGTAACCGATCTTTTCCATAACAAGGTTGTTTATGATACTCATAACAGCCTGCTGGATTTTTGAGATTGTTGACATTGTAACACCGGTCATGGCTTCTGAACGGTAACCGTTCTTCCATTCACAGTAGTCCATTGCTTCGTTGTTGATTTCAGCGGGAATAACTCGTCTGAGTCCGTAAACACACATTTCAAGGATTTCTTCAAGTCCCATAAGGGGAAGAATAACACCTTTTTTCATAAAGTTCTTGTTGATAGAACCTATGCCGAAAACGGTCATCCATAACATGTCTGTCCATGCATCTTCGAAAATCCAGAGAGCTTTTGTTGAAAATCTCTTTCTGAGGGGTTCAACGAAGCTGTAGCTGATGAATTTAACGGGGAACGCGGGAATACCGACGATTGTTTTCCATGTGATTGAACCGATAACATCAACATAGAAGTTTGTACGGCTCTTGCTTATTGAGAAACCTGAAAGGAATTGAGACATCAGGCTGATAAGCATCGGTTTGTTGTTGATTACCGATTTCAGCGACTGTTTTACGGTGGGTTTACTGATTGTCTGTCTTACACGTTCTTTACTGTGCATGTAGTAGTAAAGAACAAAAGCAACAGAAAGTGCCGAACAACCGATTCCGAACACTGCAAAAAGCTTGGGGAGCTCTACTTTGAGCACTTTGTTTATTACAAGGTCGTAGAAAATACCGAAAGCCTGTTTCGGAAGGTCTTCACACAGATGGCTTGCAAGGTTTGCCAGAGCTATCAGTCGCGATCGCTCAATAGGCTCAGGGGTTATGGTTGAAAGGAAGCCTGTTTTTGCAATAGCAGTGAATGTTGTTGCTGTTTCGGTAATGAGTGACATTGCAAAGAAGAAAATGAACTTCGGCAGATAGTCACCGGGTGTATTGGGGAAAATAAACGGGATAAGCCAATACCACATACCGAGAATTGATAAGGGGATTTCTCCCATAAGAACATAGGGTTTGAATTTACCCCATCTTGTTCTTGTTTTTTCAACTATAACACCGATAAATGTATCGTTTATAGCGTCCCATACAGTTGAAATTGATGACTGAAGTGCAAGCAGACCGAAATCGATTTTAACAACATCGTAAATATAACGCTCTTTAAAATCATCAATATTCATTGTTGCGGCAGCGTCATTAAGGACGTAAGCAACAGTTTCACGTTTTCCTACATAACGTCTGTTTTTAAGAACAACAGAATCGACGTTTTCTGTCAGTACTTGATTACTGTCAGGCATTATTTTCACCGCCTTTTTCTGATATTTTTCTTTATTATACTTTATTGAAAACCAATTTTCAAGATGTTTTGAATTTATTTCGAAATAATTAATTTTGAAAAATTATACAAATTTCTTGTTGACTATTTATATTTTGCTTGATATAATTAACAAAGATATAGGTGTTTTTTCCTATATATTAAGACTTAAAGGATGGTGTCATATGTCGGAATCAAAAGCAGCGTCCGGCAAAATGAAGCTTGATTACAAAAAAACCATACTTACAGGTTTTGGTTTTCTTGCGACTTCAATTGCTTGGGCAATTTATGATCCTTATATTACAAAAATTCTTAATAATCTTCTCTCATCAAACCCCACAATAACATCATGGAGTAATTATCTTGTAGATAAATTACCTATTCTTGCAAGACTTGCAGAAGCTCAGGGTGAAGAGGTTGCTCTTGCAGGCGGCGGATTTACACTCGTTCCGTTGTTTATCGGTTTCATTATGACCTTTGACAATATCTTCGGTGTTATCTTCCAGCCCACATTCGGTAAACTTTCAGACGGTTGTCATTCAAAACTCGGTAAGCGCCGTCCCTTTATTGTAGGTTGCGCTCCCGTTTCAGCACTTCTGTTCTTCCTTATTCCCGTTATTGCAAACGGTACAAAGTCACTGCCCCTTACAATGGTGTGCATCATTCTCTTCGTTTTCAGTATGTCTCTCTGGCGTGCTCCCGTCGTTGCATTGATGCCTGACCTTACTCCTCCCGCACTCAGAAGTGAGGGTAATGCGGTTATCAATCTTATGGGCGGTCTCGGCGGTGCCGTAGGTATGGTTGCAGGTACACTTGCAATTGCACTCTGCACTCTTTTCACAGGTGCAACAAAAGCTCAGATTACTGCAAACGAATCTCTTTCATTCCCCTATGTTTTTGCAATCGGTGCACTCGTTATGATTGCAGGTATGCTTGTTCTTCTCTTCTTTGTAAAAGAACAGGATACAAGCATCAAACTCAAGGGCGAAGCAAACGCTTATGCTGATGCTGCTGCAAAGAAAAAGGCTGAAAAAGAAGCTAAAAAGGCTGAAAAAGAAGCAAGAAAGGCTATGGTACTTTCAGGTGCAGAAAGAAAGAGCCTTGTATTTATGCTTATCTGTCTTTTCTTCCTTTTCTGCGGTACAAATGCCATTACAACATTCTTCTCACTCTTTGCACAGGAAATTCTTCATAAGATCACATCAGAAGCTACAAAGCTTATGCTTATTTTCCTTGTCTTCTCAGCTCTTGCTGCTATTCCTGCAGGTAAAGTCGGTAAGAAAATCGGCAGAAAAAAGACAATCATGGCAGGTCTTTGTGTATTCCTTGCAGCATTCATGATTTTCTTCGGAATTTTCGTAGGTATGCTCGGTGCGAAGAACCTTTCAATCAACAATTATGTTACAGTCAATAACGCATATATTGCCGTTAACGATCAGATAAACGGTTACAACGCAGTTCTTGCCGATGAAGCAAAAGCAAACGGCACTGTTCTTACTGATGACAATGTTATCACAATGGACGGTTATATTTCATATCATAACGCACTTGAAAGCGGTATGGTTGCAGAATCAGAACTTGCAAAATATGCAGCGTTTGACAGTTATGTTGCAGAGTCAACAGGTGCTGATGCATCAGTTCTCCATGAGGGTGTTATAAATGTTGTAAAGGTTGTTCTTGAAACAGAAACAGCATCATTCTCAGAAGCTATGCAGGCAGTTTCCGATACAGTCAAGGATGTTACAAAGGTTCTCGGAATTCTCATATTCCCCGTTCTTGTTCTCGGCGGTGCTGCTAACATGTTTATTACAGTTAACACACTTCCCCTTGTCCTTGACATCGGCGGTATCGAAAAAGTCGGTACATTCACAGGTTATTATTACACAGCAACATTCTCCGCACAGATTGCTTCTCCCATTCTCTACGGTTTTATACGAATGTTTGCCGGAACGTATATGTCCTTGTTCTATTACAGCCCCATTGCCTTTGTAGTTGCACTCGTAATGATATTGTTTGTAAAGCACGGCGAAGCTGTGCCCGATGAAATTGTTAAAGCTGCAGCTCAGGATGATTAATAAAAAATTTGTGGAGGGAAATTCAGCATGAAAAACATTATGAAAAAATCATTAAGCGTATTTCTCAGTGCAGTACTCCTTGTTTCCGTTTTTGCATTCAGCGTTTCTGCAAAGGATGATTGTGATTGCGGAAATACACCGTCAATTATCGTTCCCGGTCTTATGCAGTCAGAAACTTACCTTTACAATGAAGACGGTTCTGTCAACACAGAATATTTAGCTCCGTTTTTCCTTGATGATACAGCTACAATGGTAAGCACAGCACTTCAGAACGTTCTCAGTCCCCTTGTAAAGGTAATTCTTACACAGGAAGACAAGAACGGTGAATTTGCTCAGGCTTTTGCCGATACACTCGGTTCAATTCTCGGTAAAAGAATCAGAGCTGACGAAACAGGTAAAGGTGTTTACAATGTAGATGCTGCACAGTATAAAGGCAGTTTTGCAGTTTGTGAACCCGAACAGCAGGCTCACATTCTTAATAATGTTCCCATTCAGGGATTCCTTGATGAAGCCGGTGAAGATCATCTTTACTATTTCTCATACAACTCATTCGGCAACCTTGACCAGATTACAGCAAGACTTTATAACCTTATTCAGCAGGTAAAGGAAGAAACAGGTCACGATAAAGTCAACCTTGTTCCCATCAGCCAGGGCGGTGTTGTTACAAACAACCTGCTTGAACTTTATCCCGATGTTGTTGATTCATTCGAAAAGATGGTTTATGTTATTCCCTGTCTTGACGGTACTGCAATCATCAGCGACCTTTATGTAAACGGTCTTCTTGATGATTCCGAGGCTATTTACGGTTACATGATCCCCATGCTTCTTGAAGATGACATGACAAGTAAGATAGTGAAAATTGCTCTTCGTCTTCTTCCTGAAGCAGTTATTCAGGATATGCTTGACAAAGCTGTTGACACTCTTTTTGGTGAAACACTCAAGAACAACACAACAATGTGGGCTTTCCTCAAGACAAAGGATTATGAAATTGCCGCTGAAAAATATCTTTCAGGCGAAGAAAATGCAGAAATCCGCCGTCAGGCAGATTCTTACCAGAAAGCAAGAGAAAATTCAGATGCAAATATCCTCAGAGCTATTGACCATGGCGTTCAGGTATTCAATATCGTTGACTATAATGTAGCTCTTTACCCCATCGTGGATTCATGGAACCGGATCAATGCAGACGGTGTTATCGATCTTGATTCAACATCAATGGGCGCTTATGCTGCACCTGTAGGCGAAACTCTTCCCGCAGGTTATACACAGCAGGGTAACAGCTTCGGCACATGTTCAGATCCTACACATGACCACATTGATCCCTACAATATCGTAGATGCTTCAACAGGTCTTATCCCTGATCATACATTCTATTTCTACAATGCTCCTCATGAAGAAACAGGCAGAAATGATGTTCTTATCGGTCTTATCATTGATATTCTTCTTGATGATAACTTCACATCAGTTTATTCATACCCCGAAAAGTATCCTCAGTTCAATGAAGCAAGACGCGGCAGAGATCTCCGTAATCTTTCAACAAGAGCACATGCTTTGCTTGAAGGTGCCGGTGAAGACGAATATCCCGAACTTCGTGCAGCACTTGCAAAGGTTGACGATCTTATCGACGATACAGTTGTAAATTACGCTGAAACAAATGCAGCAAAGGCAGAACTTGAAAAGCAGTATAAGATTGCAAATAACGAGGTTGCCGAAAGTGAAAACTTCTTCGATAAGGTTCTTGCAAAGATTGTTGACAGCATGTATAATTTTGTAGAAAAGAATTATTACAACAGAAGTTTCTCAGGTAAATAATAAATAATTGCAGATGCAGCGTATTGGTTAGCTAATACGCTGCTTTTTGTTTGTGCAGAATTTACAAAACGGAGTCGAAAATATTAGCACCTTCTCTTGCAATATGGTCAAAAAAAATCTTGAAAAATCAATTAAACAGTGCTAAAATAATATATGTATAATTATATTGACGGAGGAAGTGCCGTTATGGAGCATAAAATAAAAGAAGAATATCGCGTTCCGATGTATCTTTTCCATGAGGGAAGCAATGCGAGAGCGTACGAATTTCTTGGCGCACATTTTACTGATGACGGAAAAGTTGTTTTCAGGGTTTGGGCGCCTAACGCTGTAGCTGTGGCTGTTTCCGGTGCATTCAATGACTGGTCCGAAACTGCAAACAGTATGCATCGCATCAATGACGGCGGAATATGGGAAACTGTTGTTGACGGCCTTAAAACTTACGACACATATAAATACTGCATAACAGCAAAAAACGGTAAAAAATTCATGAAAGCCGATCCTTACGGTTTTCATACAGAAACCCGTCCCGATACTGCATCCAAAATCTATAATACCGCTAATTTTGTATGGGATGACGATGAATGGCAGACAGAAAAGAAAAAAAGGTCTGTTTATTCCTCTCCCGTGAATATCTATGAAGTCCATGCCGGCTCCTGGAGAATGCACGATGACGGCAATTTCTATTCATACCGTGACCTTGCAGATGCAATCGTTCCTTATGTAAAAGAGATGGGGTACACTCACATTGAATTTCTTCCTCTTACCGAATATCCCTTTGACGGATCATGGGGTTATCAGGTAACAGGCTATTTTGCCCCCACTTCAAGATACGGTACACCCGAAGATCTTGCATATCTTATAAATAAGTGTCATAAAAACGGTATCGGTGTTATTCTTGACTGGGTACCTGCACATTTTCCCAAAGATGCTGCAGGACTTTATGAATTTGACGGCACACCGTGTTATGAATATGCAGATCCCCGTAAAGGTGAACATTATGAATGGGGAACAAGAGTTTTTGATTACGGCAGAAAGGAAGTAAGAAGTTTTCTTCTTTCAAGTGCCGAATTCTGGCTCAGGGAATACCATATTGACGGTATCCGTGTTGATGCTGTTGCTTCTATGCTTTATCTTGATTACGGCAGAGACGACGGGCAGTGGGTTGCAAACGAAAAAGGCGGCAGAGAGAATCTTGAAGCCGTTGCATTCCTGAGAAAGCTCAATGAAGTTGTCTTCCGTGAGCATCCCGAAGTACTTATGATTGCAGAAGAAAGCACTGCATGGCCTCTTGTTACAAAGCCGACTGCTATCGGCGGTCTTGGTTTTAACTTTAAATGGAATATGGGCTGGATGAACGATATCTTACGATATTTCGGTCTTGACGGCTATTTCAGAAAATATAATCATGATCTTATAACATTCTCATTCTTCTACGCATTTTCAGAGAATTTCATTCTCCCCATTTCGCACGATGAGGTTGTGCACGGAAAGAAATCTCTTCTTGATAAAATGCCCGGTGAGTATGAAGAAAAATTCCATTCACTTAGAGCATTTCTCGGTTATATGTATGCTCATCCCGGCAAAAAACTGCTCTTTATGGGACAGGAATTCGGTCAGTTTATAGAATGGGATGAAAAGAAGCAGCTTGACTGGTTCCTGCTTGATTATGATGCTCATAAGAATCTTCAGAAATACACAAAGGCACTTAATCATTTCTATAAGGATAATTCTCCCATGTGGGAAATTGATTATTCATGGGAAGGCTTCAAGTGGCTTGTAAGTGATGACTGTGACAACTCGGTTATTGCATTCCAGAGAACGAACGAAAAGGGCGAAACGATTGTTGCTGTCTGCAATTTTACAAATGTTCCGAGAGATTCATATAAAATAGGCGTTCCCGAAAAGGGTGCATATGATGTGGTATTCAATTCTGACAGCAAGGAGTTCGGCGGTAAGGGAGTTTCCAAAAAACGTGTATACAGAACAAAGAAACAGCCTATGCACGGTATGCAGCAAAGTATTGATATGACTCTGCCCCCTCTTTCGACAATTTATCTCAGGTACAGAGATGTATAATATGATATGCAATTTGCAATCAAACTGACGGCAGTCGGATAATTGCATATTGTAAATTATAAATTGTAAATTGTAAATTAAGCATATATTAAACGAAAGGATTGATAACAATGGCAAGAAAAACAGAATGTCTGGCTATGTTGCTCGCCGGCGGACAGGGCAGCAGACTGGGTATACTTACTAAAAATGTGGCAAAACCTGCCGTTCCTTACGGAGGCAAGTACAGAATTATTGACTTCCCCCTCTCAAACTGTATAAATTCAGGTATTGATACAGTCGGTGTTCTTACACAGTATCAGCCTCTTGAACTCAACGATTATATCGGCAACGGTCAGGCATGGGACCTTGACAGGGCAAACGGCGGTGTTCATATTCTCTCTCCTTATCAGCAGATTCAGGGTACTGACTGGTACAGAGGTACAGCAAACGCTATTTATCAGAACATAAACTTTATTGACAGATATAATCCCGAATATGTTGCAGTTCTTTCAGGTGACCATATTTACAAAATGGATTATGCTGAAATGCTTGATTTCCATAAGAAAAAGGGTGCAGCCTGTACAATTGCAATGCTTGAAGTACCCTGGGAAGAGGCTTCACGTTTTGGCCTGATGTTTGTTGATGACGACGGCAAGATCACTGCATTTGAAGAAAAACCCAAGAATCCCAAGAGTAACAAGGCTTCAATGGGTGTTTATATGTTCACATGGAGCAAACTCCGTGAATACCTTATTGCAGACGAAGCAAAAGAAGGTTCTTCAAACGACTTCGGTAAGGATGTTATCCCCGCAATGCACAATGCAGGCGAAGTAATGGTTGCATTCCCCTTTGACGGCTACTGGAAAGACGTTGGTACAATCGACAGTCTCTGGGAAGCAAACCTTGATCTCCTTAATCCCGTTGCAAATATCGATCTTTCAGACAAATCATGGAAGATTTTCTCAAACAATCCCGTTACTCCTCCTCAGTATGTTGCTCCCACAGCTGAAATTCAGAATTCACTTATCACTGGCGGAAGCCATGTTGAAGGTGAAGTTGATTACTCTGTTCTTTTCTCTAATGTTACTGTTGAAGACGGTGCAGAAGTAAAATATTCAATCGTTATGCCCGGTGCAAAGATTGAAAAAGGTGCAAAGGTTCAGTACGCAATGATTGCAGAAAATGCTGTAATCAAGAGCGGTGCCGTTGTAGGTGAAGATCCTCAGGCTTATGACGACAGAGCAAATTGGGGTGTTGCTGTTGTAGGTCCCAACCTTACAATAGGTGAAAACGCAAAAGTAAAAGCTCAGACCATGGTGGTTGAAGATGTAGAAGGAGGTGCTGAAGTATGATAGGTAAAGACGTATTGGGTATCCTTTATACGGATGCATATAACGATTGTATCAGTGAACTTACAGCGCTCAGAACAACAGGTTCTGTTCCTTTTGGCGGCAGATACCGTTTTATAGATTTCCCTCTTTCCAATATGGTTAACAGCGGAATCACAAAGGTAGGCGTTATAACAAAGAATAACTACCGTTCACTTATGGATCACGTGGGTTCAGGTAAATCATGGGATCTTTCAAGAAAGAATTCAGGTCTGTTTATTCTTCCTCCCTATAACTTCGGTGGCGGCAAATATAAGGGCAGACTTGAAGCTCTGCGTAACACAATGGATTTCATTCAGGCTTCAAATGAAGAATATGTTCTCCTTTGCGATACAAACATTATCTGCAACATGGATTTCAAGAAGCTTATAAAGTATCACGAAGCAAAGAATTCCGATATAACTATCTGCTACAAAGAGGGCAAATATCCTCAGCTTGCAAATCTTATGAGATTTTCTGTTGATGCAGACGGTGAAATTGCTGATATGACTGTTCCTCCCAAAGCTGAAGAGGGCGAAGGCATTTTCGGTGTAAACATCATCGTAATGAAAAAATCACTTCTTGAAAGACTCGTAAATCAGGCAACAGCCGGTGATTATGATGTTTTTGAAAAAGAAGTTATTATGAAGAATCTTGATAAGCTCAATATTTACGGTTATAAAATCGATACTTATTGTTCTGTTATCGATTCAATGCAGACATATTACGATACAAATATGGATCTTCTTGATCCCGCTGTTTCTGCGCAGGTTTTCGACAGAAATAATCCTGTTTATACAAAGGTTCATGATGATATGCCCGCAATTTACGGTGTTGATTCAAAGGCGAAGAACTGTGTTCTTGCAGACGGATGTAAAATTGAAGGTGAAGTTGAAAATTCAGTTCTCTTCAGAGGCGTTCAGGTTGCAAAGGGTGCTGTTGTCAAGAATTCTGTTATCATGCAGTCATGTTATATCGGTGAAGATGCAAATCTTAACTGCGTAATTATGGATAAAAACGGTGTTATAAGACCGAGAAAATCAATTTCAGGTGACAGTGCATATCCTATCTATATAGGCAAAAACATTAGTATTTAATAATTGACAATATAAAAAGGATAATGTATAATACAGGGTGAGATGTAACAGTCTCACCCTATATTTTATTTTTTCCGGGAGGGAAAATAGATGCCACCTAAAAAAGGCGGACTGGGAAAAGGTTTTGATGCACTTTTTGCCGATAATTCAGTTGAAGAGGCTCAGGAAGGCAAAAGTGTCATATCTTTAAGACTCAGTGATATTGAACCGAATAAAAATCAGCCCAGACAGGTTTTTGATGATGATGCACTTTCCGAATTGTCGGACAGTATCAGGGAACACGGTGTGTTACAGCCCCTTATAGTACGACCTCTTGCAGACGGTTCATATCAGCTTGTTGCAGGTGAAAGACGTTGGCGTGCTTCGCGCCTTGCAGGGCTTACAGAAGTACCCGTAATAGTAAGATCTTTAACAGATTCTGAAGTTGCAGTAATTGCTCTTATTGAAAATCTTCAGCGTGAAGATCTCAATCCGATAGAAGAGGCTGAGGGTATCAGCCGTCTTATAGAAGAATATTCTTTTACACAGGAACAGGCGGCACAGAAACTCGGTAAATCCCGTTCAGCCGTTACAAATACACTCAGACTTATGTCACTGCCCGAAAGAGTACGCGGACTTGTAAGTGATGAATTTTTATCAGCAGGTCATGCAAGAGCACTCCTCGGTCTTAACGAAAAGTCACTTGTTGAAGAAATCGCAGACGAAGTCATAACAAAAAAACTTTCTGTGCGTGAAACAGAAAAACTTGTAAAGCAGACTAATTCTCTTGCAGAAGAGAAACCCAAAAAGGTGAAAAAACGCGATACAATTTATGACGAAGTTGAACTTTCATTGTCAGATGTGCTTGGCAGAAAAGTAGTTGTAAAGGAATCAGGCAGAGGCGGTAAGCTTGAATTTGAATTTTTTGATAAAGAAGATCTTATGAAACTTGCCAGACTGTTTGAGGATTAATTAGCATTAAGGAGAATACAGCAAAATGATTGATATTAAATTTTTAAGAGAAAATCCCGACGTTGTAAGAGAAAATATAAAGAAAAAGTTCCAGGATAACAAACTTCCTCTTGTTGACGAAGTAATCGAACTTGATAAAGAATACAGAGAAAACAAGACAAATGCCGACAATCTCCGTGCATCAAGAAACAAGATCTCAAAGCAGATCGGTATGCTTATGGCACAGGGCAAAAAGGAAGAAGCAGAAGAAACAAAGAAGCTTGTTGCTCAGCAGGCAGAAGAACTTGCTGCATGCGAAGTAAAAGAAGCTGAACTTTCAGAAAAAATCAAGAAGATCATGATGATAATTCCCAACATCATTGATCCCAGCGTTCCCGTAGGTAAAGATGATTCAGAGAATGTTGAAGTTCAGAAATACGGTGAACCCGTAACACCTGATTTTGAAATTCCTTATCATACAGATATTATGGAGCGTTTCAACGGTATTGACCTTGATGCAGCAAGAAACGTTGCAGGTAACGGTTTCTACTATCTTCAGGGTGACATCGCAAGACTTCACTCCGCTTGCATTTCATACGCAAGAGATTTCATGATTGAAAGAGGATTCACATACTGCGTTCCTCCCTTCATGATCAGAAGCAACGTTGTTACAGGCGTAATGAGTTTCGCTGAAATGGACGCAATGATGTATAAAATCGAAGGCGAAGACCTCTATCTTATCGGCACAAGCGAACACTCAATGATCGGTAAATATATCGACACAATTGTTAACGAAGATACTCTCCCCCACACTCTCACAAGTTATT
>JAZOUN010000108.1:0-1855 GCA_045658165.1 Acutalibacteraceae bacterium | reverse complement strand
AGCCAAGTAGAACCAAGACGGACTGTTATTTCACTTGCAGACAAATCTTTAGGTTGTACTGCCGTTAGTGCTTCGACATTCACATTGAATCTTTCATCATTTTCGGCAATATTTTTTACAACCGCAAGCTTTTGTCTGACATTACCTGACAGGTATTCATCTGCAGGAAGATACTTAGGCTCATAGATACTGCCTTCCTCATAATGTGGATTAAGAAATATAACTCCCTGCAAGTCCTCATAAAGTTCTTCTTCGGATTTTCCTGAAAGATTAGACATAAACGCCATATCAATCTTTGCTTTTTCACCGATAGAAACTGCAAGTGCTTCCGAAGCTGTATCAACATTTGTGATTTCTGTTTTAGCGCCGATTGTTCTCTTTGTGAACATATCGGCTTTTCTTTCAAGCTCTCCGTTTTCATCAATCACTTCAAGAGAACATAAAAGGAAATATGAACTGTCATCAGAAAATGCCATAGAGTTACCACGGGAATTTATAAGTCCGTACTTTTTAGTAAAATCATCATAAAGCTTATTAAGAATTTCCTGCTGCTGTTTTATCGCATAATCAGCATACCCTTCGGTCTGATATTCAATGAGCTGACGAACGCAATCCCTTATTTCAATCATACCTTTAATACGGTTTTCTGCCGTTGCATTAAGTTCTACTTTCCGCATAATACTGTTCTCACGGAAATAAATTCCTCCGTCAACTAATGTATAGCTGAAATTTCTTACATTCGGGTCTGCAGGAATAGTTTCCTCTTCCTCGTTTGAAACATCGTCCATTTCATATTCGGTAATTGTAGCGTGAATATTCTGAATAGCATCATTAAGCTGCTCAGAAAGGTCTGCATCCTCGTATGGCATACAAGTAGGTGTCGGACCAAACGGGCCGCTTACAGTTTTCATTTCACCAAGTATCATATCGGGATTATCTACGAAATACTGATTAACTGTAATTCCGTTTTCAAGCTCTCCAAGATGCACCCACTCCGGCATTATATCCGTCATTCTGTCCCGCTTTTGGAGGAAGAGAATATCTGCCGTAACCTCCGTGCCTGCATTTTTAAGAAAAGCATTGTTCGGAAGTCTGATAGCACCTACAAGGTCGGCTCTCTGTGCAATATATTGACGAACCTTTGAATTTCTCTTATCCATAGTTCCGCTTGAAGTAATAAATGCAACTATACCGCCGGGGCGAACCTTATCAAGAGTTTTTGCAAAGAAAAAATCATGAATCAGGAAATTATGCTTGTTATATTTTTTATCAGAAACCTTAAAATCTCCGAAAGGAACATTACCGATTGCCACATCAAAAAAGCTATCCGGGAGCGTTGTATCTTCATACCCTTGGATAGCTACTGAATTTCTTTGATAAAGCTGCTGTGCAATTCTTCCTGTAATACTGTCAATTTCAATACCGTAAATTCTGCTGTCTTTCATACTTTCGGGAACAAGTCCCATAAAGTTACCGATACCACAAGACGGCTCCAAGATATTACCCTGACTGAACCCCATATTTTCAAGTGCTTTATACATTGACTTGATTATCACGGGAGAGGTGTAATGCGATGTAAGGGTTGATGCTCTCGCCTGTTCATATTCTTCCGGAGTAAGTGCTGTATATAGCTCCTGAAATTCATTTGACCAATTTTCTTTTGTTTCATCAAAGGCATCGGCAAGACCGCCCCAACCAACATATTCAGATAGAATTTTCTGCTCATCAGGTGTTGCAAGTCTGTGTTCAAACTCACATTCTTTCAGAACTCTTATAGCTTCCATATTCTTTCTGAACTTTTCTTTAGCACCGCCATAACCGAGTTCATCATTATCAATGACAAAGTTAGTTCTTT
>JAZOUN010000107.1:0-2947 GCA_045658165.1 Acutalibacteraceae bacterium | reverse complement strand
TAATGAGTAGTGAGCAATGAGCAATGTCGGAAGTCGCAAGCGACTTATGTTCCGCTTCGCTCTATATAATGGGTTAAAGGGCGTAGCCCTTTCCATCATTACTCATTAATCATTACTAATTACTCATTAATTTGTCGAGGGGACCTCGACAAATTCTGATTTGCGCATAAAAAATGCACCCTCTCGGGTGCATCTTTTTTATGCCCACCACATTTCTGCGGGATTTTCTTTGATAAGAACTCTCTTGAGCATTTCAACAGCCTTTGAAAGACCTTCATTCTGGCTCATGAGTGAATCTTCATGCTCAATTGAAAGAACATGATCATAACCTACAAGACGGAGATTTGAAACGATATCCTTCCAGTAAACTTCATCGTTACCGTAGCCAACGCTGCGGAAAATCCATGAACGGTTGATTTCATCGCCGTATGGCTTTGTATCAAGCACACCTGTCTTTGCGGTGTTGTACTTGTCCATCTTTGTATCCTTTGCATGAACATGGAAAATAGCATCACCGAGTGCTCTGATAACTGCAACGGGATCCATTCCCTGCCAGATAAGATGGCTGGGGTCAAAATTTGCACCGAGTGTGGGGCCTACAGCTTCACGGATACGAAGCATTGTGTCTGTATTATATACACAGAAGCCGGGATGCATTTCAAATGCAATCTTGTCAACGCCGTGAGCCTTTGCGAATTCAGCCATATCCTTCCAATAAGGAATAAGAACATCATTCCACTGCCAGTCAAGGATTTTGCCGAAATCATCGGGCCAGGGACATGTTACCCAGTTAGGATACTTTGCAGTTTCACAGTCACCGGGACAGCCTGAGAATGTATTGATCTGATGAAGACCGAGCTTTTCTGCAAGAAGGATTGTGTTTCTGATTGCATCATCAAAATATTTTGCAGTAGCTTTGTCGGGATGTACGGGGTTACCGTGACAGCTGAGAGCACTGATTTCAACATCGTAGTCCTTGATAAGACCTTTGAATGTATCAAGCTCTTTTGCATCATTGAGAAGGATTTCGGGATTTGCATGAGCATTTCCGGGATATCCGCCGGCACCGATTTCGACAGCTTCAATGCCGAGTGATTTAAAATATTTAAGTGACTCTTCAAGAGAGAGATTACTCAGAAGAGTGGTAAAAACACCTAATTTCATAATATTAACCTCATTTAATATATTCCGACGGACGCCCGATGGGCGCCCCTACGGTTTTATTTCACGCTCTGAAGATATTTCATACTTCTTGTTACATCTTCAATACCGTTGGGAACGGGATCATCATTTTCAAGGATAACCCATTCAATATTGTTATCCTTTGCAGCTCTGATAACAGCATCAAGATCATTGTTACCCTCTGTAAGAGCCTTGGGTTTACCGTCGATACCGTCTTTGATGTGAAGAAGAACTATAGAATCTGCATTTTCTGTGATATAGTTATAGTTATCCATACCTGCACAGAAGCTCCAGTATGTATCAAGTTCAAGCTTGACCTTGTCTGCAAAAATCTGCATTGCAGTTTTACCGTTTTCAAGAGCTGTGAACTCTTCTGTATGGTTATGATAGTAAGCAGGAACACCCATTGCCGCGCTTCCCTTTGCAAGAAGGTCTGCTGCTCTTTCACACTCTTCAACCGTATCGTGAGGAGCACCGCCTGTACCGATATTAAGAACACCGAGAGTCTTATGGAATGCAACTGTTTCTTCAATATTTTCGTCTGAGAAACTGTCAACGCCTATATGACAACCAACGGGAACGAGTCCGAGTTCATCAAGCTTTGCCTTGATTGTTTCTGCTGATAGACCGTGATAACCTGCGAATTCAACACCGTCGAAGCCGAGTTTTTTCACTTCTTCAAGAATTTTAAGAAAAGCATCTCCGTTGTTTATCATATCACGGAGAGAATATAACTGTACTGCGTATTTCATATTATCATCCTTTGTAAATCATCGGGTCGATGTAATTGATTGTAAGTTTGATACCCCATTCGCCCATATCACCCTGCCATGTGCCTGAGTGGGGTTCGATTGAAAGCATACCGTCATACTTATACTCATAAAGAAGTCCCATAATCTGACGCCAATCGATCATATCAAGACCTGCGGGGGGATCATCAACGTGATCTCCATTGATATTGATTGTTCCCTTGATGTGGAAATGATAAATTCTGTCTGCCCAGTCCTTGATTTCTTCAAGATATTTGCCTGAACCTGTGTTGATACAATGTGAGGGGTCATATTTGATACCGAGGTCACGCACACGGCTCATAATTGCAAGCCATGCCTTGGGTTCTCTTACAAAGTTTGCCCAGTCACAGTTGTAGCAAGCAACTTTAATGCCCTTTTCTTTAGCGTAGGCACAGACCTTTGAAAGGTATGCAACAGCATAGTCACAGTTATCGAAGAATGACTTATCTTCAACTTCATTTACACCTGTAACAAAAACAGGACAGCCAAGCTGAGCACAAACGTCAATGAGCTTGTATGAATTATTGAGTTCTTCTTCGATAATTGCACCGTTATCATCAACCTTATCTGCGCCCCATCTGCCGATTGACATAACCTTTACATCATACTGCTCGCTCCATTTTTTGATATCAGGAATAAGAGCAATAAGGTCGTCGGGGTTATTTCCGTTATTATAGCAGAATTCAACTGCATGGAGACCAAGGTCAGCAAGATGCTTGAAACCTTCTTCACTCCAGTATTCAATCATTCCGAGTGTCATCATTTTATTTTCTCTCCTTAATTATCGATATAAACAGGTTTGCCCGTCTTTGCTGATTCGTAAATAGCTTCAAGAATCTGAGTTACTACCATTGCCTGCTCGGGCTTGACGCACTGTTCACGCTTGCCGAGAACTGCATCAATCCAGATTCTCTGGTCAATGAATGCATTGTCGTCTGAATCACCTTCATAGAAAGCAACACCGCCGCAATCCA
>JAZOUN010000106.1:0-34486 GCA_045658165.1 Acutalibacteraceae bacterium | reverse complement strand
GCTTCAAGAATAGCTTCTTTTTTCTTTGATTCAGCTTCGGATACAGCCTGACTGACAATTCTGTTTGCTTCTTCTGTTGCTGAGCCGATAGCAGCTTCTGCTACTCTTTTTCTGTGAATTCCGCCCAGGATGAAACCTACTGCGCCGAAAACAACAGCAGCCGCAACGATAAGACCGATTGCCAAGCCGATAGTCATTACTTTACACCTCCGTGTTTTTGATTTTTGTACTGAAATAACTGACAAGTATCAGGATGAATATTCAGAAAATAATATATAAAAACAATTATACATTATCCACAATATTTTATATCTAAAATATAATAATGTCAAGTGGTTTTGAATAAATATTATATTTTTTCAGATATTTTGTAAAATAATAAAATTAATATACATAAAAGTGATTGCAAAATTTTTTTGTTTATTTTATAATAAGAAAAGTGAATACAAGTATGCAGAAAAAGGAGGAACCGTTTTGGCGGAAAATCCGATAACAACTTCTGTCAGCGAACAGACGAAAGTTGATAAACAGGTTCAGCAACAGAATAAATTCTACCTTTCTCCTAAAGAAATGGCGTCTTACATTCTTTCCGGTGTGGGCGACAAAAACTGGGAGACTTTCAGCGGTGCGAACTCAGACTTCTATTACAGAACAATTATAGGTGCCGAGGCTGCAACACTCAGTACTGCAAGTGTTATATGTACATTTGCGGACACTTTTGACAATGCCATATCAGGTCCTATCATTGACAGAACAAGAACACGCTGGGGCAGAGTGCGTCCTTTCCTGGTTCTCACTCTTCCGTTATGGATTATTGCAAACTTTTTCCCGTGGATTCTTCCGTCAGGATTTTCACAGCTTGCATATCTCGGTATTTTTGCGGTTCTTTATTACATAGGTTCAATTGCAAATTCATTTTACAATCCTGCATATTCGGCACTTCTTTTTAATCTGACACCCAATGTCAATGAACGAAACAGACTTATTGCTGCGGATACATATGTTGACCTTTTCGGTGTGTGGATTCCCTCATTGTTCCCGTTTCTAATTGACTTTCTTCCCCAATCGGTTCCCCGACAGTCAATTTACATAGGCGGTGCAGTTTTCTTCGTTGCGCTGGTTGTTATTTTCCGAGTTTTCGGCTTCTTTTCACTTCGTGAGCGTATGCCTCTTGCTTCAAGACAGGAAATGAACGAAGTGAGTGTATGGAAATCAATCAAAATCGTTGCAAAGTGTCAGCCGATGTGGATTCTTCTTATCAAAGGCTTTTTTGAAGTGGGAAGAGGTATCAGTTCACGAGTTCAGAACGACTTCTGGCTCAACTGCTTCGGTAAGGTTTCTTACAGTACCATAACAAGTCTCTTTACGGGACTTCCGTCATACTTTGTTCTTCCCCTTGCTCCCAAACTCACAAGAAAAATGGGACTTAAGAACCTCGGTTCTCTCAGTTATGCAATAGGCGGTATTTCATATATCGTTATGTGGCTTATCGGCTATAATCCTTTCGGTGAGGAGCATCTTGTTCTTAACCTTATCTACATTACAATCATGCTCACTTTCGCAGGTTCTTTCAACAGTGTACAGAGATACTGTAACACTGCGCTTACAGGCGATATGTATGACTATGTTGAGTGGAAAACAGGTATCAGAAACGAAGGCATCATGAGTGCAGCAATGGGTTACATAAACCTTGTTGTAAATCAGGTTTCAACACTTCTCAGCGGCGGACTTATCACAGTACTCGGTATCAAGTCCAAGTATATCGGCGGTCAGCTTGTCCGTCAGACAGATCCCGTTATGCTTCGCAATATATGGGCACTTTTCGCACTTTCAATCGGTATTGGCAGAACAATCGAAGCTGTTCTTCTTCTCTTCTTCAAAGTTCACGGAAAAACACGAGAACAGATGATGCGGGAGCTTGCCGTTTCAAGAGCTGCAAAGATTGTTGACGAAGGTGAAAAACCTGAAGAAAAATAAAGATAATAAGCACCATTCGGTGTAATTATCTATTGACATTCGGGTTGTTATATATTATAATATAAATATATTTTGAGTTATTTTCCGGGAGGAATGAAATATGAAAAAAATCATAGCTTTTATGCTTTCATTGATGATGATTTTTTCTGTCTGTTCAGTAGCAGTTTCTGCTGAGGAAGAATCATACGAAATTGTTTTTACTGAATTCCCTTACGACGTTGCTCCTTTCAGAGATGATTATGTAGGCAAGTACATGGGTTACGAATACGGTGTTGACTACTGGTTCACTCTCACAAACAGCGACGGTACAACAACAGAAGTAAAAGGTTATCCCTACAGCCTCACAGTTGAAGCAGGCGATGCGCTTGAGTTCGTTGTAAATATTGCAGATCATGTGGAACCTTCTTCAGTTAAGGTTATGGCTTTCCCCTCAGGGGCAGACAAGCAGGATGATTTCTCTGATGCAGTTACAGGCGAACCCAACGGCAGCTACTACATTTCAAGAAGCAATTCCGGTACATACGGTATTGTTCCCAAGAAGGATATGACAATCTGCCTTTCAGAGTTCCACCTCTACAACAAGGCTTACATCTATGAATTTCCTTTATCTGAGTACTACACAGCAAACAGAGTTTTCCTTAAGAATCCCGATGCTGTAAATCCTCAGGATCGTTTCGGTTACGACGAAATGGGTAACACAAAAGTTGTTTTCGTTGACGAAACAATGTTCTTTGAAGTCAGAATTCCCCTTGAAGGTAAATATGATTACAATTACGACACATATCATGTTTACTACAAGTATGGCAGAATAGGCGAATCTCAGACAGTTTATCTCAAGAAGCCCGCTTCTGAAAAGGAAGGAACTCCTGAAATAAACGAGAGAGTTGCACGTTACGAAGATGAAGAAACAAACGAACTCGTTGATATCTATAAAATCGAGCATTTGCCCGAAGATGTAGAAATCAAGGTTGCAAACGTTGTTCAGTACACTATTGACATGCTTGCACAGTTCCTTGCAGACTTCGACCTTGCAAATCTCAGCGAGATGGATCTCAGCACAGTTGACCTTGCTCCCATGGTTGAGTACATCCTCAGACTTCTCAACCTTGTTGTAAAACTTCTCAACAGCTTCGGTCTTAATATTTCTCTTCCCGACCTTGTCGGCTAAAAAGATTATCCGTTCTTTGCAAGACATTATCCCATATCAAAGAGAGGCAGGTTTTTACCTGCCTCTCTTTGCGTTTTAATTGTGTTAAAATCTGCTTTCCACCTTTCTGTCGCAGCAGTCGGGGGAGTAAACAAAACTGTCCATGTGGTTCCCCGTAAAAAAGTATCCGGGCGACGGTTCGGGATATGTTGCGTTGAAACTGTCTACTATTATAAGTTTCAGCTTCATTTTTTCGGGTATTATGTTTTTTATGAATACACTGCAGTGCTGACCCGGAGAAATGCCGTCTGTCAGTTCCGCAAGACCTGCAAGATTAGGCGTGAGTTCAACAAAAATACCGTAAGGCTCCACCGAACGGACTATTCCCGGGACTGTTTCGCCCACAGAAAATTTTGACGCATTTTCTTCCCATGTGCCGAAAAGCTCTTTTGATGAAAGTGTGATTCTTCCTGATTCGTCAATACTGCGGACGATTGCTTTTATGTCTTCATTGACTTTCAGTCTTGCTGCGGGATGGGGTATTCTTGAAATTGAAATTGAATCTATCGGCAGAAGTGCACTTATGCCGCAGCCGATATCGCAGAAAGCACCGAAGGGTTCAAGGTGTGTGACAACAGCCTGAATAACGTCACCTGTATTCAACCGGCTTGTGAAGTTGTTCATGCAGTCTTCCTGAGCAAGACGGCGGCTGAGCACTGCAAAGGGAGTGCCGTCAGGATTTGATTCGATTCTGAGCACTTTGAAACAGACAGCTTTGTTCACCCTTGAAATAATTGCTATGTCACGCACATTTCCCTCGCGTATGCCAAGTGCACATTCGTCTCTTGGGATTATACCCCTCATACTTCCCAGATTTACATGCAGATTATGTTCATTGTCGCAAAGAACAGCTCTTGATTCAAGAATTGTACCCTGCTGTAAGGCTTCGTTGAGTGCAGAGACAGAAAAAACGGAATCCCCCGTGAGCTTGTTGTATATTATTCTGCCTTCAGGTCTGTAAACAGACATGATGATCATCCTTTCAACCGTAAAATAAATGTTACTGTAAATTAATATGTACTTTTGATTTTTTTAGAATAAAAATGTTCCATATTCCTGAAAAATATGCTATGATATATTATGTATATGTATATTCATATTTCGGAGGACGGAAAATGGACATAAATGTAGGCACAAAAGTCGAAATGAAAAAACAGCATCCCTGCGGCAGTAAGGAGTTTGAAATTCTCCGTGTGGGAATGGACTTTAAAGTCAGATGTTCCGGCTGCGGAAGAGAAGTTATGATTCCCCGTGCCAAAGCAGAAAAGAATATTAAACGAATTATTGAAGATTAAGGAATTCCCGATATGATAAAACCTGAAATTCTTGCTCCTGCAGGCGGTATGGAGCAACTTGTTGCCGCTGTAAGATGCGGAGCAGATGCCGTGTATCTCGGCACAAAAAATTTCAATGCAAGAAACAGTGCCGCTAATTTTGATTCTCAGGCACTTGCCGAAGCTGTGGAATATTGCCATGCGCGCAATGTTCTTGTTTATGTTGCAATGAACACACTTGTAACGGATAAGGAAATACAGACCGTTGTTTCTGAAATTAAGGATATCGCATCTGCCGGTGCGGATGCTGTTATAATTCAGGACCTTGCCGTTGCCGCACTGTGGAAGAAATATTGCCCCTCAATGAAACTTCACGCTTCAACGCAGATGACGGTTCATAATGTAAAAGGTGCAAAACAGGCAGAAAAACTCGGTTTTGAACGAATTGTTCTTGCGAGGGAACTGTCTCTTGATGAAATAAGAAAAATTGCGGAAAACACCACCGCTGAAATAGAAGTTTTTGTTCACGGAGCACTTTGCATGAGTGTGTCGGGAACATGTCTGCTCTCTTCAATCATAGGTTCACGAAGCGGTAACAGAGGCAGATGTGCTCAGCCCTGCCGTCTGGATTTCAGATGTAATGACCGTGAATATGCTCTTTCGCTCAAAGACCTTTCACTTATAGACAAAGTGAATGAACTTGCTGCTGCAGGGGTAAAATCTTTAAAAATCGAGGGCAGAATGAAACGCCCCGAATATGTTGCAGCTTGTGTTACTGCAGTGAGAAAGTCAATAAATAACGAGCCTTATGACGAGGACACTCTCAGGGCAGTTTTTTCACGAAGCGGATTTACCAAAGGATATTTTGAAGCAAAGAGAAATCTTGAAATGTTCGGTTACAGACGCCATGAGGATGTAACTGCCGCATCGGGAGTGCTTAAAGAACTTGCAGGGCTTTATAAGGATGAAATAAGAAAAATCCCCCTTGAAATCAGTTTCCGTGCAGACAAAAACGGCTCTTCACTTACTGTTTCGGACGGTACAAATTCTGTCAGCGTAAAGGGTGAAGTGCCCGAAAAAGCCAAGTCAAAGCCTCTTGATGAGGAATTTGCGAAAAAATGTTTTTCAAAGCTCGGCGGAACAATCTTTTTTGCCGATGGTTTTGATTTTGATATCGGAGAAAATCTGTCACTCTCTGCGTCAAGTCTCAATAATATGAGACGCGAGGCAACGGACCGACTTTATGAACTGCGTTGTTCGGTGACTCCCCGTGAAATCGTTGAGGAGAGCGAAAGTTTTTCCGCAAGCCGTGCTATGTTTGCTGAAAAGACGGTAAGACTCCGTTTTGAAAGATTCTCTCAGAGTTTTGACGATGAAAAGGCAGAGAAAATAATTCTTCCCATGTCAGAAATTCTGAAAAACCCCGAAAGTGTTACACTCTACGGCAAAAAACTCATCTGTGAACTGCCGTTTCTTGTGTTTGCCGAGGATGAAGACAGATTTATGTCTGCCTTGCATAAAATCAGAGAGCTTGGCGTAAAGGAAGTTCTTGCTGATAATATCGGAACTTTTGCCGCAGCAAGGGATGAGGGTTTTGTTGTTCACGCAGGTCACGGATTGAATATACTCAATTCCGTTTCATGCAATGAATATGAAAAACTGGGTGCGGCAGATGTCACACTGTCCCCCGAAATTGCAATGGCAGATGTGGGCAGAATCAGAAACAAAACGAAAAAAGGCGTTCTCGGTTACGGTTTTCTTCCTCTTATGCGATTCAGGGCATGTCCTGCACGCAGTAAAAACGGATGTGCCGACTGCAAAGGTCTCACTGTTGTAAAAGACAGACTCGGTATTGATTTTTATATTCTGTGTTCGGGCAGAAGATATTCTTCACTGCTCAACAGCGTACCTTTGTATATAGGCGATAAACCCCACGAAAACGCAGATTTTGTAACGCTGTATTTCACATTTGAAAAACAGGATAAGTGCAGAAAAATATTTGAATATTTTTATAATAAAAAATCACCTGCTATGAAAAAAACAGGCGGACTTTATTACCGTGAATTGTTATGACACATTATTATTCCCTGAATGAATACTGCCGGAATGAATTCGGCTGTAAACTTTATAAACTGTCGCTTGATGCAGGTCTGACATGTCCTAACCGTGACGGTACAAAGGGCACACTCGGCTGTATTTTCTGTTCCGATGAGGGAACGGGAGAGTTTTCGGAAAAACTGTGCAGTGATATGAACAGTCAGATTGAAAATGCAAAAAAGCGTGTTGAACATAAAAACAAAAACGGAAAATATATTGCATATTTTCAGAGTTTTACGAATACCTATGGTCCGGTGGAATATCTTGAAAAGATATTCACCGGGGCAATAAACCACCCTGATGTGGCTGTTCTGTCGGTTGCCACGCGTCCCGACTGCCTCGGTGATGATGTGCTTTCACTTCTTGAAAAACTCAACAGAATAAAACCCGTATGGGTGGAGCTCGGTTTTCAGACATCAAAGGAAGAGTCGGTCCGCTACATCGGAAGAGGCTACGAAAATAATGTGTTTACAAAGGCTGTTTCAGATCTTGGCAGAATCGGTATAAAAACGGTGGCTCATATTATTCTCGGTCTTCCCGGTGAAACTGAGGAAGATATGAAAAACAGTGTACGTTTTGTATGTGAAGCAGGAATATGGGGTATAAAACTTCATCTTCTTCATGTACTCAGGGGCACACGCCTTGAACAGGATTATGTAAATGGCTGTTTTGAATGTTTCTCTCAGAATGAATACCTCAGTACTGTATGTTCGGTTCTGGAAATTATTGAGCCTGACAAAGTTATTCACAGACTTACCGGAGACGGTGACAAACGTAAGCTTATAGCTCCCATGTGGAGCGCAAACAAAAAAGCCGTGCTCAATTCACTTAATGCAATGCTTGATGAAAAAGGCATTGTTCAGGGAGCAGGGCTGAAGTCTGAATATTGAAATTTTTCGTAAATTGTTATATAATTGATAAAACGGAGGTTGATACTATGACAAGTGCTGAATACAGGAAACTTTCACTTTTGCTCTCCAATATAAAAAACGGATCAAGAGACGCTTTCTCAGGCATTTATAAGATGTATCAGGAAAAGGTGTATTTTCTTTGCAGTAAGATGATGAAAAGCAAAACAGATGCAAAAAGAATGACAATTGATATTTTTGCAAATGTTTATCTTCAGATTGCTGATTTCGGAAATGCTGCCGATTTTGAAAAATGGCTTTATCAGTCACTCTTTTTCAAATGCAGAAGAGCGCTTATTGACACTCACCCCGAAGCTTTCGGCGATTATATAGACACGGCATCTCCCGAAGGGGATGATATTGATATTCTTCTTGCTCAGGATTATGATGAAATGCTCTCTTATCCCGACGGAATCGATGTTTCCGTTGATATGATGAATATTGTTGACTCCATTCTTTCAGAAATGCCTCTTAAACTGCGTGTTTCCGTACTGCAGTACTATTTCTGCGGCTTTGACCTTGATGAATGTGCTGCAGCAGAACAGATTTCCGTTGCCGCACTCAAAAACAGACTCCACAAGGCAAGAATACGCATAAGAACAGAAGAACATAAGTACACGGAAATAGGATATGACTGCCTCGGTTTTGCTGTTTTTCTGCCTGATGTTCTTTCCACAATGGCGGAAAGTATTGTGATTCCGTCAGATATCGCATCGGGTGTTACTTCAAGAACAGGCATAAACTGTATGAAGATTGTTGAAAGTGACCCCGTAAATATTATAAGAAAAGACACTGCAACCGTTGTGACTCAGGATACAAAGGTTATCCGTGTTCCGCCTAAACAGCCTAATAATAATTATCTTACAACAAATTATGCTGTTCCCCAGGAACCTAAAAAGCGTTTCGGAGACGATATTTCTCCCGCTGTAAAAGTTCTTATGGCAATTGTTGCTATTCTTGTTATAATCTGCGGCACGGTGGCTGTTGTTCTTGCCGTGCAGGGCAGAAATGATAAGGAACCGGGTTCTGTTGAGCATATTGATACCGTGATTCAGGAAACAACTATTGAAATAACCACAAAAGGTGACCCTCAGGAGACAACAACCGAGGAAACAACAACTGCTGAGACAACAACCGAGGAAACCACTACTCAGGAAACAACAACTGCTGAGACAACAACTCAGCCTGCAACAGAAGCTACAACTCAGACGACAACCCAGACCACTACTCAGACTACCACTCAGACCACCACTCAGACTACCACACAGACTACTACCGAAACTGCAGTGCAGACAACAGCTCCCGAAAATCAGGAGGATGAAGCTGTTGCAGAGCAGGCCGGTGATGAATAACAGTTATTTATACTGATTTATCAGTTATTCGGGAGGATGAAAAAAATGTCACTCATGAGCTTGAAAAGCGGAACCGATATAAGAGGTACTGCAATAGGTGAAAAAACTGATCTTACAGATGAGGCAATAAAGAAAATCACTGCCGGTTTTGTAAGTCTGCTTGAAGAAAAATTTCAGCTTGCTCCCTCAGAGATGACTGTTGCGGTGGGGCACGATTCAAGACTTTCCGCACAGCGTATAAAGAAGAATGTTATTTCTGTTCTTTGCTCACAAGGTGTAAAGGTGCTCGATTGCTCTCTTGCGTCAACACCCGCCATGTTTATGACTACAGTTACTCTCGGCTGTACTGCTTCTGTCCAGATAACTGCAAGTCATCACCCGTATGATAAGAACGGTCTTAAATTCTTTACCGAAAAAGGCGGTTTTGAGGGCAGTGATATTGAAAAAGTTCTCAGATATGCCGAAAATAAGGATGTTTCATCTGTTGAAGACATTGATAACAGCGAAAAAACAGACTTTATGTCTGAATATGCAAAGATTCTTTGCAGAATGATATGTGAAGGTGTCAATGCGGATGATTACGGAAAACCGCTGAAAGGCTTTCATATTGTTACCGATGCAGGTAACGGTGTCGGCGGTTTTTATGCAAAAAATGTGCTTGAAACTCTCGGTGCAGACATCTCGGGAAGTCTGTTTCTGGAGCCTGACGGGAATTTCCCCAATCATGCGCCCAATCCCGAAAACAAAGTTGCAATGAAGTTTATTTCCGATGCCGTTGTGGCTTCGGGTGCCGATTTCGGTGTTATTTTTGACACCGATGTGGACAGGGCTGCCTGCGTTGATGAAAACGGTAATGAAATAAACAGAAATTCCCTTGTTGCTCTTGCTTCTGCAATTGCACTTGAGGGGAATAAGGGCGGAACCGTTGTTACGGATTCCGTGACAAGTGACGGACTTAAAGCATTTATTGAAGATTGTCTGGGCGGTAAACATCACCGTTTCAGAAGAGGATACAAGAATGTTATAAACGAAGCGGTAAGGCTCAATAACGAGGGGATAAACTGTCCTCTTGCCATTGAAACATCGGGACATGCTGCATTGCGTGAAAATTATTTTCTTGATGACGGAGCTTATCTTATTACAAAAATTATCATAAAACTTGCTTCTCTTCGCAAAGAGGGTAAAAAAATAGGGGATCTGATATCTTCACTCAGACATCCTGCAGAGGAAACAGAACTGAGATTCCCCATTCTTGACAGCGATTTCAGAACTTACGGCAATTATGTTATTTCCCGTCTTGAGGAGTACGCAAAAACAAAGGACGGCTGGAAAGTTGCCGATGATAACCGTGAAGGAATCAGAATTTCTCTTGATGAAAACCACGGAAACGGCTGGATGCTTCTGCGTCTGAGCGTTCATGATCCGATAATGCCGTTCAATGCGGAAAGTGACAGTACAGACGGCGTAATTACAATAATCGGTGAATTCTATGAATTTATAAAAGATTTTGACAGACTTGATTTGTCTGCATTCGGAAAGCAGGAATGCTGATGTTTGATTTTTTTCAGAGAATTGCGGCATTTCTGATGACGTTTTTTCTTTCAATATTTTCGTTCTACGGTATTGAAACCGAAAAGAGCGTAAAAAATGTAATTCTTATGGTCGGTGACGGCATGGGATTCAATCATCTTGCCATGACTGAGCAGATAAGAGATGTTTCCCTTACCATAAACACTCTGCCTCAGCAGGGTATGGCTATGACATATTCGGAAAGCGATGCCGTAACGGACAGTGCGGCAGGTGCCACGGCTCTTGCATGCGGTATAAAGACAAAAAACGGCATGATAGGTATGTACCGTGAGGGTGATACTGTTTTCAGAGAGTATGACAGCAGTTATCCCGTTAACATTACTCATGTGTGTATGGAAAACGGAATGAAAACGGGGGTTATCACTTCTGATAACCTTTCCGGAGCCACTCCCGGCGGATTCACTGCACACACGGAAAGCAGAAATAATTATTCGGACATCACTTCTCAGCAGCTTAAAACCGGTTTTGACCTCATCTGGGGGAAGTATGACGGAACACTCACCGAAGAACAGGTTGCCGATGCAGGATATGTGTATATCGATACCATATCTGAAATGAACAGACTTACGGGAAATGAAAAAAGTTACGGCATGTTTACATCGTCTGTTTACCATACATATAACAAAAACAGTTATACCCCCACCCTTTCTCAGATGACAGAAAAGGCAATTGACCTGCTCGACAGCGAAAACGGCTTTTTCCTTATGGTTGAGGGGGCTCATATAGATAAAAAATCGCACAATGAAGACGAAGAGGCTGCCGCAGAAGCTCTTGAGGAGTTTGATAATGCAGTTCAGATTGCTCTGGAATTTGCACTTAAGGATAAACACACTCTTCTTATTGTTACTGCAGACCACGAAACGGGCGGTGTTACTCTTAATGAAGATGGGGTTTACGAAATGACAACGGGCAGTCATACTGATGCATTCGTTCCCGTAAGAGCATTCGGACCCTATGAATTTATTGCGCAGGGTGAAGTGATTGAAAATATTATGATTCCGCGTCGTATTGCAAGGGCACTTTGTTTCGAAAAAGACAGTTTTCCGCGAGAAGTTCTTGTTTTTAACGGCTCATAACACTTGATTTTTCCGATATAAAGTGTTATTATATAAAAGTATTATTATGTAAAAGAATAAAGACGGAGGTTTTTTTATGCTTTTTCTTATCAGACAGGCACTTCAGCCCGTAATTGCATTTTTCTCAGCAATACTTCTTATGTTTTCTGCTTCAGCTCCCCAGAAGCCTGCAGAAGAATACGATCAGGTTCAGAACGTTATTTACCTCATCGGTGACGGCATGGGCGTTCTTCACCTCGAAAAGGCAAAACAGGAAAGAAACATCACTCTCGCAATGGATACATTTGAATATCAGGGCAGATCACAGACACGTTCTGCATCAAGCACAGTTACAGACAGTGCTGCAGGTGCAACTGCTCTCGCATGCGGTGTAAGAACCATCAACGGCTATGTAGGCGTTTATTATTACGATCCTCTTTGTGTTGAAAGTACACCCAAGAGCCTTACAGAACTTTGTATTGAAAAAGGTATGAAGACAGGTGTTATTACAACAGATAACACATCAGGTGCAACTCCCAGCGGTTTCTCAGTTCATACATCATCAAGAAATAATACAGAAGACATTGATACTCAGCAGATGAATTCAGATATCGACCTTATCTGGGGCTGTACATCAACTTATGTTGATCAGGCTACTTGCGAAGCAAACGGATTTACATTTGTAAAAACATATTCAGAAATGATGGCTCTTGAAGAGGGCAGCCGCAGCTTTGCTCAGTTTGACCATAACACATGGTATACTCAGCAGATCAATGACGAAACACCCACTCTTTCTCAGATGGCTGTTAAGGCAATTGACCTTCTTGACGATACAGATGAAGGCTTCTTCATTATGATTGAAGGTGCTCACATCGATAAGAAATCACACGATAATGAAGATGCTCAGATGACAGAAGCTCTTGAAGAGTTTGACAGAACTGTTGCTGCAGCTCTTGATTACGCAGAAAAAGACGGCAACACTCTTGTTGTTGTAACTGCTGACCACGAAACAGGCGGTATCGTTCTCAACGATGACGGAACATATTCTTTCACAAAGGGTTCACACTCAGGTGCAGATGTTCCCCTTCTTGTATACGGTTCAGACAATTTCATTGAAAACGGCGAAACTGTAAAGAATGTTCAGATTCCCGAAAGAATCGCATACTCTCTCGGTTTTACAGAAGCAGATTTCCCCAATGAAGTCTTTGTTGACTGGGTTGGCGCAATCAAGGAAAACTTTTGATTTGGATTATTGAGCCACACTTTACGGAGGCAGATTGAATGGGAAGTAAAAAGATTATAATATGGAGCGTTGTGGCAGTTGTTATTCTTGCTGCTGTCGGTGTTGCGGTATGGCTTATTCTCGGTTCGCCCGATGATGCCGGTGCCGTAAACGAAGTTACAAACAGTACATCCACCACAGAGTATGTAACAGAAGCAACCGAACCTGCGTCGGAAACTACAACTGTTGAGGAAACAACAACTGTACCCGAAACCACTACAGAAGAAACAACAACTGTTCCTGAAACTACTACTGTTCCCGAAACAACAACAAAGAAGAGTGCAGAAGAGCAATACATAGAGAATTTCCTCGGAGAGGCAAATACTTACACTCAGGTTGTTGAAATTACAACTCAGGCTAACAAAAAGCCTTTCTTCCATGTTGTAACAGACGGTACGGTAACAGACGATAATTCTCTTGAAGGTCTTGATGACGTTTCAAAGACAATCGGTCAGGTTATTCTTGCTGCAGGTTTCAGATACGACAAAGAACAGGGTATTTTCTACTCTGAATCAGAATCATGGCAGAGAAACTTCGGCTTTACTGCACTTTATGATGCAGGTGCCGCATTTACAGGAATGTATTACGATACAATCCGTATAAAGTTCAATTATGACAACCGTGCATGGATGTTCCAGCTCTGGAAGGGCAGATACGGAATCACAACCGGTGCTGAAATGGGTGTTTATTATAAAGATCCCGCTTCAACAGTTGATTTCTATAACTGCGCTAAGGAGGAAGACAAAGTTACAATGTCTTACGCTTTGTACAAAGGTAACAAGCTGTTTATGACAAGAGGTCCCGAACCTCACTGGTGGCTTACAGGCTTTAAACTTTTTGAACTCGCTTCTCCCAAAGAGCTTACTCTTCATGCAACATTCTTTATGGATGATGCAAAGATGGCAGATGCACTTGAAAAGTCACTCATGGAACTCGGATTCAAAAAGGACGTTAACTATCAGCGTCTCGGTCTTACAATGACTATTATCTGGAGATAAAAAAAAGATTTTCCCGTAACATAAGTTGCGGGAATTTTTTTATCTTATATTCAGTTTTTGAATTCTTTTATTGACATCATAGAAAATTAATTGTAAAATGAAATTAAGAAAATTTCTGATACGGAGGTTACTTATGAAGAAGTTTATCAGTATTGTATTGTGTATTTCAATGATTTTTTCACTTTGCAGTGTTTTTGCCGGTGCAGAAACTGTTGAAGTAACACATGAAGACAAAGTTTATGAAATCGACACAACATATCCCTTTGTGTTTGTACACGGCATGGGCGGTTGGGGTCCTGAATACGAAGAAATGCCTTACTGGGGCGGCTGGGCTGAATCAGAGGGCAATATTATTGAAACATATAACAGCCTCGGAATAGAGGCTTATGCTGCGACTGTAGGCCCTTTCAACAGCGCATGGGACAGAGCATGTGAACTTTACGCTCAGCTTACAGGTACTGTTGTGGATTACGGTAAGGCTCATTCAGAAGAGCATAACCATGACCGTTACGGCTACGATTACAGTGAAAGATGTCTTATGGGCAGTGCATGGGATTGTGAAACACCCCTTAATTTTGTAGGTCACAGCTTCGGAGGACCCACAGTAAGACTTTTTGCATCTCTTCTTGCTTACGGCGATGAAACAGAACTTGCTGCAACAGGTGACGAGACATCTCCTCTTTTCAAGGGAGGTAAAGGTGACGGTATCCATGCTGTTATCACATTCTCAGGTGTTCATAACGGTTCTCCCATTGCAAACCTTATTCACGACAACAAAGCAATCATGACTGTTATTTCATTCTTTGCAAATGTCATCGGTATGGTTTTCGGCAGAGAAATTCTTATGTTTGATGCTCAGCTCGGCCACTTCGGAATTCTTCCGAGAGAAGATCAGGAGAGAGCAAGTTTCAATCCCGAGGGAATTATCAATTTTGCAACAACAGGTGACAACTGCGGTTCTGATATGACTCTGCAGGGTGCAAAGGAGCTTAACGAAAAAATAAAACTCTATCCCGGCACATACTATTACTCATATTCAACAATTGCATGTAATAAGACAGCTGTGGGCACTTATGTTCCCATTGCATCAACATTCACACTGTTCTACCCCACATCACTGTATATCGGTGCTCTTGAGGGCAAGACAATTGACGGTGTTTACATGGATGAAAACTGGGCAATCAACGACGGTATTGTGCCTCTTGCAAGTGCACTTTATCCCTCAAATAATGCAGATACTGCAAAAAATTATGATGATGCTGTTGCAAAGGGTGAAGAAATTGAAAGCGGCAGATGGTATTACATGACACCCTCTGAAGGCTTTGACCATTTTGATTACTGCGGTACAATCGATTATCCCACAAGTTTTGAGGATTTCTATTTCACAATGGCTCAGACAGTAAATAAATACTAAGGTATAAAAAAAGAACTGCTGTAAAGCAGTTCTTTTTTTATGTTTATTTACTGATTTGATTAGTCAGCTACAGGAGCCTCTACGGGGCAAGAACTTGCACAAGCACCACAATCGATACATGCGTCTGCATCGATAACATAGATGCCGTCACCTTCAGAAATAGCCTCTACGGGGCAATCTGCTGCACATGCACCACAAGCGATACAAGCGTCTGTGATTTTGTAAGCCATCGTTAAACCTCCCTTTATGTGGAATTTACTTTATTGTAACATAATTTTTATAAAATGCAATAGAAAATTGCAATTTATTGATAATTTTTCACAAGGAAACTTTGCGTCAGTCTCCCTGAATTGATTTAAGTGCATCAAGCTCTTCTTTTGCAACGGTAATCTTTGCATCTTTGATAAGCTTTACTTCTTTTCTGTTGAGGATTATGGGGGCTGCATCGGGATTTCTTTCAAGTCTGATTGTGAGTTTGCCTGTAAGAAGGTTCATATCAACAACTTCGCCTTTGCCCTGCTTTGTGTCAACGATTGCGCCTACTTTGGGAGTTATTTTAAGAAGATGTTCGTATGCATCCTGCTCATATTTAAGGCAACACATGAGTCTTCCGCATGAACCGCTGATTTTTACGGTGTTGAGTGAAAGTCCCTGTTCTTTAGCCATTTTTATTGAAACGGGCTGGAAGTCGCTGAGGAATTCCTTACAGCAGAAAGGTCTGCCGCAGATGCCCAGACCGCCGAGCATTTTTGATTCGTCACGCACACCGATCTGTCTGAGTTCGATTCTTGCTCTGAAAACACTTGCAAGGTCCTTTACAAGCTCACGGAAGTCAACTCTTGCAGGTGCTGTGTAGTAAAAGAGAATCTTACTGCCGTCAAAAGTGTACTCAACGTCAACAAGTTTCATGTCGAGTTTGCGGAATGCAACCTTTTCTTCAAAAACAGCAACAGCCTTTGCTTCCTTTTCTTTGTTTTTTCTTAAAATTTCAAGGTCTTCTTTTGTAGCTTTTCTTATGACCTTTTTGAGGGGCTGGATGATTGTTTCATCTTCAACCATACGGTTTTCCATTGCAACTTCACCGCATTCGAGACCTCTTGCAGTTTCAACAATTGCACTTTCGCCCTTATTTATTTTAAGATCTACCGGATCGAAATAGTAAACCTTTCCGGTCTGTTTGAATTTGATTCCGATTACTTCTACCATAGTAACCTCCTATTTATCTGAACATGACATAAGTTCAATACAAAGTCTTGTTACAAGAAGATTGTCGTTTGCGTTTTTGTCTGCATCGCTCATAAGGTTTTTAAGAACGTTCTGCATTGCGATGATTTCACTGTTGTCAAATGCATCGGCAAACTTTTTTTCTGTAATGGTTATGTCACAGTCGTTTTTGTATTTTGAAACGATGCTGTTACGCATCATAATAAGCATTTTTTCAAGAGCCGCTTTGTAAGTTTTTTTATCTTTTTCAACAGCAGCTGTGCTGAGCATCAGTTTTGCTTCGTTTTTAGAAGTGAGGGCAATCATCATGTTTTCTGCTGCCTCAGAAGCCTTTGCATTCTCTTTTTCACCTGCTGCCTGACCGCTGTCCTCACTCAGGGCAAAAGCCGTTACACGGGAGAGGATTGTCTGACGGAAATCATCCCTTGAACGGGATGCAAGAATGAATCTTGCTGTTGCGGGAGGCTCTTCAAGGATTTTGAGCAATGCGTTCTGCGCTTCTTCACCCATTCCCGATGCTTCAAGTATAATAAATGTCTGGAAAGGTGCTTCGTTGGGCATAATGTATGCCCTTGAACGGATATTTCGGATTGTATCGATTTTAATGCTTTTCTGCTTGCCTGCCTCACCCTCGGTGATTATAACATCGGGGTGGATTTCTGATTTTATCTTTTTACAGATATCGCATTTAAGGCAGGGAGAGGGCGAATTTGTGCACAGCAGTGCCTGAGTCAGAAGCAGAGACAGTTCTTTGCGTTCCTTCTGTGTTCCGCCCGTCAGCAGTATTGCGTGGGAAAGTGTTCCCGAATCAACTGCCGAGGAAAGCCTTTTTCTGATTTCTTCGTTTAACTGTAATTTTCCGAAATTCATATAAATATCCCTGAAAAGTTTTTAAATCTGAGAAAGTGCTATCATCAACGGCATTGTCACTATTGAAACAAAGCTGTTGAGAGCTACGATTTTTGAAGCAAGGGCAGTGTCTTTGTTATACTTTGCGGCAAACATAACAGTGTTGTTTGCGCTGGGTGCAGAGGCAGAAATCATACAAGCGGTTGCAAGTACCGTATTGAATGAGAAAATTCTGCTTATGCACATTATAACAACGGGCACAGCCACAAGACGGATGAGCATTATAAGATACTGCTCCTTAACCCTGAACATTGATCTGAGGTCTGTGTTTGCAAGATATGTGCCGAAAAATACCATTGCAAGGGGTGTGTTCAGGTTTGCAATGAAATTTATGGGCTGACTTACAACAGCGGGAAGTTTTACTGCTGCCAGGAAAAGGGGGAGTCCGATTATAACGGAAATGACACCCGGATTTATAATAAGTGATTTTACGTTTATTTTTACATCTTTACTGCCTTTGTTCATCAGCCATATACCGTGGGTAAATGCCAGAGTGTTGAACACTATAACAGCGGCAGAGCAGTAAAATACACCGGTTTCACCCAGTACCGCATTGGCAAGAGGAAGCGCCATATAGCCGAGATTTCCGTAAACGCAGGCATATTTGAAAACAGCACTGTCGTCCTTTTTTGTCTTGTTGAAAAAGGGTGATGCAAAAAGAATACCTGCCCCATGGGCAACAACCGAGCAGCATATTGCAACGGCAAAACCACCGGCTGTTTCTTTTGAGAAAGATGTATTCAGGAACGAATTTATAATAACACAGGGGTTTACAATATAAAAGAGGAGATTGTTTGAAGCCCTGGCTGTTTTTTCCGTAAACACACGGAACTTATCTGCTGCAAAACCAACGGCAACAATTATATAAAGTATAAAAACCTGTTGCGCCGCCGTTCCCATGTTTTGCAGAAAAGCAGCCATTGTTTATTCCTCCTGAGCGTTTTCGACGTTATCTTCAGCGTCTGTGTTAACGGGAGAAGATACCTTTGCGATTCTGATATTTCCGTTTGTATCACGCATAACGGGAACATCTGCAGGTGCTTCTTCAGTTGTTGTTTCTTCTGCCTGAACAGATTCTTCTGTTTCTTTTTTGAGAAGTTCAATATCTTCAACTTTGTAGCCGCAACGCAGTGTTGTTATAACAAAAACAATTACAAAAAGTGCACAGCCCAGTGCAGCGGGAATAAAGGGATAACCGCTTACGAGTTTATCTGCATTGCCTGTTAATGTGATGATGAATCTGGGGATTGAGAAAACAAGAAGTACAAGTGAAGCAACGCTGCCGAATGCGATAACTGACCACATTGAGCCTTTGCAGTTTACTTCTGAAACAACTCTTGCGAATGTAAGGAAGAAAATCATAAGGCATACAAATGCAATTATTTCAAGAAGAAGTTCTGAAACTCTTACAATGCTTATGATTATTGTGATTCTTTCAAGCACGCATATAACTGCCCAGAAAAGGGGAGCAAGGGAGAGGATTCTGAGTTTTTTGTGGAATGCTCTGCCTGTAATGTATGCAAAAGCGAGAACCATGAAGTAACAGCATGAAAGGAATGCAAAAATTGCATGTACATGATGAAGATTTGAAACCGATTCAGCATTCTGGATAATTGTTGCAGTACCCTGAGAATCTGAAAGGTAGTTGTTTATTGCATCAAAGAACAGTGTTACCGAAAAAACTGCTGATGCGAGTCCGAGAGGGATTCTTCTGCCCTGAGGTGCCACTGCGGCAGGGATTCTTGAACTCAGGAAAGTGAGAATGACGATAAGGAATCCTGCAATGCCGATAATGCCGTAAAGGATGAAAATTGTGAGGTTTGTGTAATCATCAAAAAATCCTGTTACGGGGTCAATATTTTTAAGCATCTGAAAAATTCTTATGGGGCATGCAATAAGAATGCCCAGACACATAAGAATAATTGAAACATCGGGGGAGATTGAATCTACGGTGTTTTTAATTTTCAATTTATTCTCTTTCAAGTTAATTGCTCCTTTGAAATAAAGTTGTATTATTCGCCTCTGTCAGCGAGGTTGATATATCCCTCGTGTGAAGAAAGGCTTTTGTATGCAGGACGTATGATTCTGCCGCCTGTGAAGAGTTCTTCAATTCTGTGTGCACACCAGCCTGCCATTCTTGCAGTTGCGAAAAGAGGTGTGTAAAGGTCTGCGGGAATGCGAAGCATTTTGTAGATAAGGCCTGAATAAAGGTCCACATTTGCGCAGACGCATTTTGATTTTCCCGTTACCTTTGTGAAAAGTTCGGGTGTGAGTGTTTCAATATGGTTAAGAAGTCTGAATTCACTTTCAAATTCGGTACCCTTTGAGAATTCCATAGCTTTCTGCTTGAGGATTACTGCTCTGGGGTCTGAAAGTGTATAAACAGCGTGGCCCATACCGTAAACAAGACCGCTACCGTCTCCGCCTTCTTTTTTCATTATCTTTGTAAGGTAATCTGCAACCTGACCTTCGTCTGCAATGTCTGAACAGTTTTCTTTGAAGCTGTTTATCATACATGCAACCTTGTGGTTAGCACCGCCGTGCTTCGGACCTTTAAGAGAACCGATTCCTGCTGCAATTGCCGCATATGTATCTGTTCCCGAAGATGAGAGAACGCGTGTTGCAAATGTTGAGTTGTTTCCGCCGCCGTGTTCAGCATGAAGAATAAGGCATGTGTCAAGAAGTTTTGCCTCAGCATCTGTAAAGTTTTTATCTGAACGGATTGAGTTGAGGATTGCTTCTGCTGTACGGTGATTTGATTTTGTGGGGTGAATATACATACTCTTGTGGTAATAATGTCTTCTTTTTACCTGGTATGCGTAAGACATGATTGAGGGAAGCTGTGCAATAAGGTGTAATGACTGATTGAGAACATTCTCAATAGAAGTGTCATCGGGATTATCGTCGTATGAATAAAGTGCAAGTACACCTCTTGAAAGCTTGTTCATAATATCCGGTGAGGGAGCTTTCATAATCATATCTTCTGTGAAATTATCGGGAAGTTCACGCATCTGAGCAAGAGTCTGGCTGAAACGTTCAAGCTGGTCTGCAGTGGGAAGTTTGCCGAAAAGAAGAAGCCAGATAACTTCTTCAAAACCGAAACGGTCTTCTTTGTTGCAGGCATCAATAATATCGTTTATATCAATACCGCGGTAAAAAAGGTGACCTTCCTTGGGCACTTTTTCACCGTCATTCATGTAGTAACCTTCAACTGAGCATATCTTTGTAAGACCTGCCATAACGCCTGTACCGTCGGCATTTCTCAGGCCTCTTTTTACGCCGTATTTTTCGTAGTCTGCTGCATTTATATAGTTATTATCTGCAAGTCCGTTGCATAATAATGAAATAGCTTCATCTTTGATGTTGTTTGTGCTCATTTTTTCAACTCCTTATGGCAATACACTTTATTATATAATGTTTTGTCTTCATAGTCAAGAACTGCAAAACCAAAATTTAAGTAAAGGATGATTAAATTATGAAATTTTTCGGTGTTTTGTGCGTGATAGTGGGAGTAATAATGCTTCTTGCTCCTCTTGCGGCTGTTTCGATAAAAAGTCCCGTCAGCGAGAGCGGAACAGAAGACGAATCCGTTGCCGAGGAAACCGTACTGACTTCCGCAGTCAGCAGCGACACGCCCGGTGACACCATAAGTGTTTTTATGACGGATAAAAATGAAACGGAAGTTCTTGATATGCGTCAGTACATAATCGGCACGGTGGCTGCCGAAATGCCCGCATCATACGAAACGGAGGCACTTAAAGCACAGGCTCTTGCGGCTGTCACTTTTGCTGTTTACAGAAAACAGCAGGGAGGTGATCCGGATATCGGTTCTGCCGATATTTCGGATAACAGCAGTTTTCATCAGGGGTACATGTCCCGTGAACAGATGAAAGAAAAATGGGGCGAAGCATTTGACACTTACTATGC
Organism: Acutalibacteraceae bacterium; assembly: GCA_045658165.1. Lineage (GTDB taxonomy): Bacteria > Bacillota > Clostridia > Oscillospirales > Acutalibacteraceae > UBA1081. Next base: position 13,272 of record JAZOUN010000106.1, on the reverse strand, counting down.
AAAAATTGAGAATGCCGTTGATGAAGTTATTGATAAAGTCATCACCTATGACGGCAAACCCGTTATGGCTGCATATCATGCAATAAGCTGCGGAAAAACAGAATCTGCAAAGGTTATGTGGGGTGCTGATGTGCCGTATCTCAGAAGTGTTTCAAGTGAATGGGATAAGGAGTCCTCAAGGTATAAGTCCGAGGTAAGATTTTCCGCATCGGAGCTTGAAAAACTGCTCTCTTCCGAAAAAAGTGAGTTCACTGATGAAGACAGGGCAAAGGGCGTGAAGATAAAAGATGTTTCCGATTCGGGAACTGTTCTTCGCTGTGAGATTTTTTCCGTTGATATGACCGGTGCCGAGGCGAGAAATCTGCTGTCGCTGAGAAGTCCCGTTTTTGATGCCGTGTATTCTGACGGTGAGTATGTCTTTACTGTTTACGGCTACGGACACGGTGTGGGACTGAGTCAGAACGGTGCAAACTGTATGGCAAAAGAGGGCAGAACATACGAAGAAATTATAGCTCATTATTACAGCGGAACAGAAATTTCCGAAAGACAGAAATAACCGTTAATAAAAAAAGAGAGAAACGTAAGTTTCTCTCTTTGCTTTTGTCTTGATATTCAGTTCTGAATTGCTTAATTACTTTATAAATCCGCCGATGAAATCACCCAGGTTGCTTCCGTTTCCGCTTGATTCACCGCCGATGATACCGTTTATGATGTCACCTACAGAAGAACCTGACGAAGAACCGCCTGCCAGATCACCGATGATGTCACCTGTATTGCCGTTGCCGTTTATGATATCACCGATACTGCCGATTATGTCTTCAACTTTGTTGGACGGTGTATTGAGTTCACCCTGAGTTGTTGTTTCTTCGGGAGTTGTTGTGCTGCTGTTATTGTTGTTTGTACTGCCTTCACCGTAAAGATTGTCGTAATAATCCTGCAGTTCTTTCTGAGCTTCTTCGTCCTTTGCAGCCTGATAAGCCATAAGGATTATAAGAAGGTCATCTATGTGCTGCTGAACGGATTCCTCTTTTACATAAGTCTTGTAGCCGAGCACTTCTTCTGTTGTGGGCAATGTTGTAAGTTCTGCTGATGCACGGAGAATTTCACGGGCGTCTGTAGAAGTGATTTTTTTGTCACGGTTTACATCGCAGTATGGACGGTCTTCTTCGTCAAGCTCATCAAGTTCTGCTGAAATACGAAGAACCTTTCTTGCGTCAGATGATGTGACTTTTCCGCTGTCGTCAGCATCACCGATTGCTCTTACAGAGAAATCGATTGCATCGAATTCTGTTGTTATTGTATAGATAATGCCTTTTTCCTGGAAATCAACATTGAAGTAGGGCATTGTTGTTGAATATGTACCGTCTTCCTGCTGGAACATGAATGTTATACCCATTCCTGTTTTGTAGCTTGTTATTTCACCGTCACGGTTTACATTGCATTCAACGAAATTGTTTACATATTTGAACATTACGTTGATATTGAGTGAAGTAATGCCGAGATTGAGTGTTGCATAAGCCTTGTCTGTAACATCAAAAACGTGTGCAAGCCCTGACTGTGCGGCAGAGCCTTCAACATCGTTGAGGTCAATGTGCATTTTGTATGCGCCGCTTTTGTAGATTGTGATTGAGTAGTCTTTGATATCTGCACCCTCAAGACATGCAACGTATTCTTTGCCTGTAAGGGGAATGTTGTTTATAACATCATTGCCGTAGGGGTATCTTGTTATAAGTTCGTTTCTGCTGTTTGAAGTACCGTTTATAATACCTGCGAAAAGATTTTCTTCACCCACAAGTGATTCAACAATACCTGTAACGGGGCCGAGACCGCCCTGAAGCTGCTGAGCAATTTCAGTATCCAGAGATGCGACAATTGTTTTTGTGAATGAGGGCTGAACAGCCTTGAGCTCGTTTACAGTAAGATTGAAAAGCTTTGCTATAGTCTGAGCTTCGCCCTTGTCGATAACAATAACTTCTTCCTTGTCAGCTTCGGGATCATCCTGAGTGTCGTCAGTTACACCGTTCCACTGATTTTTGATATTTTCAACGAAACTGTCAATAGGACTGCCGCTTTCTTTGTCTTCCTGAATTATGCCGTTTATCCAGTCTGCAAAGGCATCTGTAAGGTTCATTGAACCGCCGTCACTTCCGCCGAGAATACCTGTAAATATATCTGTAAGGTTTGCGGCGGCCGAAACGGGAATTATACATGAACAAATCAGAGTTATACATAAAACAACTGAAATGACGGCAGCCTTGAAATTTTTATTTGTATTTTTCATTTATTATCTTCCTCAGAGTTTATTTTGAACCAATATTATAATATCATAAACAGAAGATAATATCAAGGGGTTTTCTTTGCATGATTATGGAATTATCAGTCCCGATCTGCAATATCCGTAAGGTTTTCCGATTCAAAGTATTCGCATCTGAGACATATGCACGATGAGTTGGATGAAAAAATAAAGTTGTTCCTGAGTGAAGAATATGTTTCATACAGATCGGTAAAATACATCTGAGTATTGCCGCTGCTGAGGTTTTTGTTTTTTTCTGCAATTTCTTTTTCGGTAAGTGTTGCAAAACTTCCGATAACAGCTTCGGAAAAATTCAGAAATGCCATTTTTTCCTGTTCGGAAGTCATTTTACCTGCAAAGGCTGTTACTGTAACGGCATCAATGTTTCCGTCGTCGTCTGTTTCAAGGGACAGAAGTACATCATCTTCACTGCAAAGGCTGAAAAACACATGCTCTGCGCCCTCATAAACAAAGGTGTCAAAGTAGTCGAATGCGTAGTTTTCATTGATTGAAGCCATTCTTTCCGAAAGTATGGGGATATCCGGTCTTGCGTTTTCCGAGCAGGACGGAAAACTTATCAGTACGGCAAAAAGTAAAAAAATTGCAATAATTCGTTTCATTATATCACTCCTGCAGATTTTATATGATAATATTTTATGTTTTGACACAGTGTAAATTGACTTTTTTAAAGAAAAAAATGAAAAAAACGGTAAAATTCAATTTGCTGTTGCAAAACATACGGTAAATGAGTTATAATAAAACATATTTGTAAAAAAGGTGATGAGACGGATGAAAAAAATTGCAATTTCAACAATCATTGTTCTTATAGTTGCTGTTCTGGTTGTTTTTGTTTCTGCTGAGACATATCTCAGAGGCGACATCAATATGGACGGTGAAATTACCGCTAGTGATGCAAGATCTATCCTCAGAGTAGGTGCCGATCTTGATCAGATAGATGATACAGGTAAAATTATTGCCGATGTTAACGAAGACGGTGAAATAACAGCAAGTGATGCGAGAATGGTTCTTCGTGTTTCCGCAGGTCTTGAAGACAGTCTCGGCACAATTGATACTGCAGATATTGAAAAGACAGAAATCTCAGGCGGTATCAGTATGAATATCGATAAATTTATGAAAAAGTTCGGTGAACTGAGCAAAGTTGATACAGGCAGTGCCGTAATGATGTATTCAAACGATTATGTTACTGTTGTATCTGATCCTTCAATGATTTATGAAGGCAACATAAACAGTATTTCCGTAACAGGCGGATATTATATGATCAACGGTGTTTATGCCGGTATGGATTCTTCATCTGCTGTATCTGAGCTTAAAGGTCAGAAGTGGATTGTAAAGGAAGATACAGATTCTGTAACAGTTCTTTCAAAGTCAGGTATGCTTATGAAGCTGACTGTTGCTGATTCAGTTGTTACAAAGGTTGAGTACTGCGTTGCAATGTCTCTTGTTGCACCCGATACAACAACAAAAGCACCTGAGACAACAACTCAGGCACCCGAGACTACAACTCAGGCTCCCGAGACTACAACTCAGGCTCCCGAAACCACAACTCAGGCACCCGAGACCACAACTCAGGCTCCCGAAACCACAACTCAGGCTCCCGAGACTACAACTCAGGCTCCCGAAACCACAACTCAGGCACCCGAGACTACAACTCAGGCTCCCGAAACCACAACTCAGGCTCCTGAGACTACAACAAAGGAACCTGAAACAACAACTCAGGCACCTCAGGGAAATTCAGATTACGACAAACTTCCTCAGCAGATCAAGTCATTCATCGAGGGTGACTTTGCTCTTGATGGTATAATGTATGATAATGATGAAACACCTGTCAAGATTTATGTATCTGATAAGAAAGTAAGAATCGGTTCTGCACTTGAAACAGATACAACAACAATTTATGTTGATATTCTTGCTGTTGAAGAGAAATCAGGAACAAAACTGTACATGGTAAGCGATACAACAGGTAAGTATTGTGAACTTGACAAAAAGACAATGGAAACAATGGGTATTGATGTTTCACAGATGTCAATAAACTTCGGAAATATCGATCTGTCAAAAATTGAAGTCAGCACAAGAACAGTTGTTGAAGGTGATCAGAAGTATACTGTATATCACGTAAAGAATCCCGAAACAGCATACGATATGTATATGAACGGTGACGAACTCAAGCGTATTATCGGATATGATGCGGCAGGCAACACAGTTCAGATGATAGGCGTTGACAAGTTCTACACAAGTGCACCTGCAGAAAAGCTCAGTGTAAGCAGCTACAAAAAAGCATGGTTCGGTATGCTTGAAGTTCTCGGACTTTCATCTCTTATGTAAATAAAAAAACACAACCGGATGCATAGGCGTTGTGTCCTTATGAACACAACGCCGGATTTATTCGCCATACGGTGAGTGATATTTTAATTTGCAATATAACTTATATGAACCGAAGAAAATATTTTCAGACGGGTATTATTGCATTCAAAGCCTATAACCAACTATGACACTTTCAAGCCGAAAGTGTCACTTTTTTATACAAAAAAATCGGGAGGCACGTAATTAAAAAGTGCATCCCGATAATTTTCAACTGTCCTTAGCAACCCCGCTCATTAGCCGGTTGATTTTTTTGCTTGAATATCAATTTGCCGAGCCAATTTACAATGTATAATTTGCAATTGTGCAGTTATATGATTCAGGCGTTTTTTTTAAATCATTGTACATTGTAAATTGTTCATTGAGGTAAGAAAAAGACACCCCGCAGGGTGTCTGATATTTTTATAAATTCAGGAAATCTTTTCTGTATTTAACACCGAAGAATTCTGCAAGTTCAACCATTTCTTCGTCCTTGATTGTATTCTTACGGGGAAGATGAGCTGTAAGCATATAAATCTGTGCAGCCTTTTCAACTGTTTCGATAAGACCGAAAGTTTCGTCAAGGTTTTTACCTGCACCGTAGATTCCGTGCATACCCCAAACAACAAGACGGAATTCTTCCATCTTCTTTGCTGTTGCTTCACCGATTGAGTTTGTGCCGCAGAGCATCCAGGGAAGAACACCTACACCGTCGGGGAAAACAACGATGCACTCAGTACACATTTCCCAGAGAGTGTGAGTAAAGCTCTTTTCATCAAGCTCGTGAACATAGTACATTGCAAGTGTGTATGTAGGATGTGAATGCATAACAACTCTGTTTACGGGGTCAACTTTAAGTCTTGCCATATGGCTCATAAGGTGAGCAGGGAGTTCGGATGTGAACTTGCCGCCGTCCTTGTAACCCCAGAGAAGTTCAGCTGTTGTACCGTCCTGAGCGATACGGATGATGCCGAGGTTTGTTTCGGGATCGTGTTCAACATTCTTGAAATATTTGCCTGTACCTGTAACGATAAAGATTCTGCCGATAAGGTCAGTTGCATCAAAACCTGTGGGAATTGTACGCAGAACCGTATTTTTATCAAGATATTCGTATACTTCGTCGTTTTCAAGCATATAGCTGATGTTACCGCCGTTTCTTTCATCCCAGCCGAGACGGTACATATTGGCTGTCATTTTTTTCATTTCTTCCACAAAGGGAGCTGTAAGTATATCTTTCATTATCTCTTCACCAGAACTTCCTGTTCGTATTTTTTAACTTCGTCAATGTATGAAACGCTTGTGTTTTCTGCCTTGAGGTATTCATTCCATACTGCACCGAAGGGAGCTGTTTTCATTTCTTCCTGAAGAACCATAAGTTCTGTCATTTCGTTATTTTCCTGAAGTTCCTTCATCTTTGCATTGGGTTCAAGAAGAGCGAAAAGAAGAGCCTTCTTTACGTTTCTTACACCTGTAATCCATGCAGAAATACGGTTGATTGAAGCATCAAAGTAGTCAGTTGCAATCAAGACTCTGTCAAGAGCATCGTTTCTTACGATTTCCTTTGCGATTTCCTTTGTTTCATCATCGAAAAGGATTACATGGTCAGAGTCCCAACGCATAGGTCTTGTGATGTGAAGAGCAATCTTTTCGTGGAAAAGAAGCATTGAAGAAATCTTGTCTGATACCATTTCTGTGGGATGGTAGTGACCGTTATCCATAAGGGGAGTGATACCCTTGTAATCTGCATAACTGAGAGCAAATTCAGCAGAGCCTACTGTGTAAGCTTCAAGACCGATGCCGAAAACCTTTGATTCAAGAGTAACGTAAACCTTTGTCTTGTCATAAGGCATATCAAGAATTGCATCAAGTGAATCCTTGACACGCTTACGGGGTGCGAGTCTGTCGGCAGGAATATCCTTATAACCGTCAGGAATCCAGATATTCATAACGCAGGGTTTGCCTGTTTCATTTGCGAAGTATTCGGATATTTCAACACAGCGTTTGCAGTGTTGAATCCAGAATTTTCTTACATTTTCATCGGGTGATGAAAGTGTGAGGTTGTCCTTTACCATGGGATGAGAGAAAAGTGTGGGATTGAAGTCAATACCCATATCTCTTGCCTTTGCAAATTCAACCCATTTTGCAAAGTGAGCAGGTTTCAGAGCATCTCTGTCTGCAAATTCACCGTCTTCAAAAATAGCGTAGCAAGCGTGAAGATTGAGCTTTTTCTTGCCGGGGATAAGTGAAAATGCTTTATCAATATCAGCCATAAGCTGTTCGGGAGTACGAGCCTTGCCGGGATAATTACCTGTTGTCTGAATTCCTCCGGAAAGTGCCTCCTTGGAATCGAAACCTGTAACGTCATCACCCTGCCAGCAATGAACCGAAACGGTAATATCCTTCAATTTTTCAATAGCCTTGTCAGTATCAATACCGAGTGAGGCATAATATTTTTTTGATTCTTCGTAAAGTGACATAACGCCCCTCCTGTTTTTAAGCAGTTTTTTTCATACGGAAACAGTATACACCCATCGGCACAATTTGTCACTACTATTTTTTAAAATTATAAAAAAAGAATATAAACGGGAATGTACATATATTTTGATCCTGCAAATTTTTTAAAGAATAAATAATAATGTCAGAAGGGGCAACCCCCTTAAACCCCATTTATATAATCAGAGCCCGCAGGTCTTCCGATTTATTATTTCTTCTTTATTCTTTTTATCGGGCTGATGTCTGACAAATTATTGTTTCTCTGCCTGATTAAATATTTCAACCGGTAGGGGCGTTAACCCAACGCCGATTGCGTAGTGTAACGGAGCAACAACGGTGGAACACCGTTCAATTGCAATAAACTTGTTCCATAGAAACACTTTCGGCGTTTGTACTTCGTGCCGGACGATGAATCATCGCCCCTACGGGATATCGTTTTATTATAAATTGTTTATTGTAAATTATTCATTGCCGTTATGCTTCATAATTCCGGAATGAAGAATCTTCTTTTCTCAGCAGTTTTCTGAGTTTTATGTAATACAGAATACTCAGCAATGCAAATGTTGCAAACCATGAAACAGGATATGCCCAGTATATATCCATAAGTGAATGCCCCTCGGGCAGAATAAGGAAAATCCATGCAAGTCTGAGTATACACGTTCCGAAAAGTGAAAGTATCATCGGTTCAAATGATTTTCCCATACCTCGTATCTGTCCTGCAACAACATCCTGAAGTGAACAGAAGGCATAGAACGGTATAACGAGTGCGAGTCTTTGCGCGCCTATTTCAATAACTGCGGGATCCTTTGCAAAAATTCCCACAATAGGTGTTCTTAAAAAGTATCCGAGTGCCGAAAGTATTACGCTGATTACAGTTGCAACAAGAAAACAGTAACGGTAAACCTTGTTAATGTTGCGATACTTTGCGGCTCCTATATTCTGCGAAGTGAATGTCATTGTGGTCTGAGCAACGGCATTTGTGCAAACATAAATGTATCCGTCAAACTGCGAACCTGCCGCAATACCTGCCATTGCAATGTCTCCGAAAGAATTTACCGCAGACTGAATTATAACGTTCGAAATTGAAAAAAGAGAACTCTGCAGTCCTGCAGGAACGCCTATACGTATAATGTTTTTAAGTTCGATTTTATCAAAAGCCAGTTTTTTCACGCTCAGTCTGAGAATACTGCTTGTTTTCATAAGACAGATAACAACGATTACGGCTGTCATGTACTGAGAAACTATTGTTGCAATTGCAACACCTGCAACGCTCATCTTAAAGGGAATAACAAGAATCAGATTGAGAATAACATTAACAAGCCCCGATGCAGAAAGTATGTAAAGAGGTCTTTTTGTGTCTCCCGATGCTCTCAGGAGTGATGCTCCGAAATTGTAAACAAGTGAACCCGGCGCACCCATGAAATATATTTTAAGGTAAAGAGTGGAAAGGTCAAGAACTTCCTCGGGTACTTTCATAAGCCTGAGAAAAGTTCCCGACATAAAAAATCCGAAAACAGCAACGATTATTCCGCTTGCAAGACCTAAAAGCATAGATGTATGAACGCATTGGCTTGTGCGTTTTTCATCCTGAGCACCGATGTGACGTGCAACCATTACTCCGGCACCCATAGAAAGTCCCAGAAAGACATTTATTATAAGATGAATGAGCGAACCCGTAGAACCGACAGCCGCAAGTGCCTGTGAACCTGCAAACTTGCCCACGATTGCAGTGTCTGCCGAGTTGTAAAGCAGCTGTAAAAATCCCGTTGCCATAAGAGGCAGAGAGAACATGAATATTTTTTTAAGGAACGGTCCGTTGGTCATATCAAAATTCTTTTTTGCCATAAAAACCCCTTGATTTCAAGAACTTTTTTCTTTAAAGATATTATAAACCTATATAATCCGTTTGTCACTACTAATTTTATAAAAATATAAAAAACACAGATGCAATCCCCGAAGGAACTGCATCCGTATTATAAAAAATTCAATTATTTCATGCCGTTTTCATAAGCCTGAATCATCTTCTTGACCATCTGACCGCCGACTGAACCTGCCTGCTTTGATGTGAGGTCACCGTTGTAGCCCTGCTTGAGGTTAACACCTACTTCTGAAGCTGCTTCCATCTTGAACTTGTTGAGAGCTTCTCTTGCTTCGGGCACAAGGCTTGACTTGTTGCTGCTTGCCATGTTTTTTTCGCACTCCTTTCGGATTAACTTTGCGTTTGCCTTAGTATTTTGAGCGAAGAGAAGAAAAATATTATTGAGAATTTTTTCAAAATTGACAAAATCACAAATATAAATTTTCTTGTTGCATTTATATTTAGTGTATAGTATAATTCTGTTATCGGGAATGAGGCTCTCCCGAGGGTTAAATCCCTGAACCGCTTATTTCAGCTGATGGCTTCTGCGATTTTTACGCAGAAGGTGTCGGCTTTTTTACTTTATAAGGAGGATTTTATGTTAACAAGTATTGCGATTATCCTGATTTCGGGATTGTTTTTAAGCTTCCTTTTTACAAAAATGAAACTCCCGGGACTGCTCGGTATGATTCTTGCGGGAATACTGCTCGGTCCCAATGCTCTGAATCTGATTGATTCATCGATTCTCGGCATTTCGGCAGATTTAAGACAGATAGCACTTGTAATTATTCTGGCACGTGCAGGACTTTCGCTCAATCTCTCTGACCTTAAGAAAATCGGCAGACCTGCCGTGCTGATGTGTTTTGTACCAGCACTCGTTGAAATGATGGGTACAATCATATTCGCTCCGATGCTTTTCGGCATATCGACTCTTGATGCGGCTATAATGGGTAGTGTGATTGCTGCAGTTTCTCCTGCCGTTGTTGTACCGAGAATGATAAAGCTCATAGATGAGGGCTACGGCAAGGACAAAAGCATTCCGAAGCTGATTCTTGCAGGTGCATCGGTTGATGATGTTTTCGTAATTGTTATTTTCACTATGCTCACTGCATTTGCATCAACGGGCGAGATTACAGGTATGAGCTTTCTGCAGATTCCGTTGTCAATCATACTCGGCATAGCACTCGGTGTGATTACGGGACTTTGCCTTGTGCTGTTTTTCAGAAAGGTACATATCCGTGATTCCGTAAAGGTACTGATAATTTTAAGCATTTCATTTCTTCTCCTTGAAGCTCAGCAAAGGCTTGAAGGTATTATTCCCCTTTCGGGTCTTATTGCGATAATGAGTATGGGGATTACGGTCAATCAGAAGTACAATATTCTCTCCGCAAGGCTTTCTGTGAAGTACAATAAACTGTGGCTCGGTGCAGAAATTTTCCTTTTCGTGCTTGTGGGGATTGCAGTTGATTTGAAATATGCCTTTGCGGCAGGGCTTTCTGCAATTGCGATTGTGATTATTGCCCTGGTTTTCAGAATGTCAGGAGTTGCATTGTCACTTGTGAAAACCGACCTTGATAAAAAAGAACGATTTTTCTGTATGCTCAGTTACACACCGAAAGCAACAGTGCAGGCGGCAATCGGTACAATTCCTCTTGCAATGGGACTTTCTTCGGGAAGTATTGTGCTGACCGTTGCAGTTATTTCAATTCTTGTCACCGCACCTTTCGGAGCAATATGCATTGATAAATTACATAAAAGGCTGCTTATGAAGTCGGATTGAATTTTGTGCCGATAGTGTGGTATAATCAGGTTGATAAATAAGAATTTGTAGGGATAAAAGCTATGATTAACGCTAATGAATACGGTTTTTCACCAGAAAACAACGCATATAAAAACTCCGAAGCTCTTCAGAAAGCGATTGACAACGGCGGAGTAATTGAAATTACCGCTTCAGGTATTTATAAAATATCCGAACAAATTGAAATCGGCGATAACACAAAGCTTGTGTTCCGTGAAGGAGTTATTCTTCAGCGTGAAGCAAGCGTGACGGGCATTAACGGCAATGCATTTATCAATAAAGGTGCACTTAAAGGCGAGTATAACCGAAATATCGAAATTATCGGACTGTATCTTGAATGCAACGGCATTGAAAGCAATGACTTTGGTGTGAACAGCCGTATTGCGGGATTGCGAGCACAGGTTGCAATGATTTACGTTGAGGATTTGATAATTGACGGCTTCCAATGTCACGGTTTACTTGAAAAAGACTATGCAATTCAGGTCAGCGCATTCAAAAATATTGTTCTAAACGATTTATACATAACAGGTAATAAAGACGGCGTTCATCTTGGTTGGGGCGACGAATTTGTTATAAGAAACGGCAAGTTCCGCACGTTCGATGACCCGATAGCACTCAACGCTTTTGATTACGCCACCTCAAACACACACGTAGGCTGGATTGAAAACGGAATAATTGAAAACTGCGTTGATTTGGATGATGAATCAACAACCGGATTCTTTTGCAGAATTCTTGGCGGTACATGGTGCAGATGGTACAAAGGTATGCAAGTTCAGCACTCGGATACCGTTGCGGTTAACGGCAAAACATACCGTGTTCTGATGAATCCGAAAGATGGGAAACTTTACACATCCCACACACCGCCCGGCCATGAAAAAGGAATTGCGGAATATGACGGTATCAATTGGGTAGTTGTGCGCAATTCAGAAGAATTGGACTGTGGCTGCCGTAACATAATAATACGAAATTGCGCTCTTCAGAAAAAGCGTGATATAGGAATTGCAATAAGTCTTAATTACGACACCTATGCACGCAGTTATTATCCCGGTTGCGTCTGCACGCCTCAAAGCGGAATCACACTTGATAACATCGTTCTTGAAAATGATGTGGATATTCTGTTACATTCAACTTACCCTTCAGAAAACATAACGCTTAAAAACATAGATTTCAAAAACTCAAAGCTTTGTTTTGATATCGCAGAAAAAGCATACGAAGCTGTCTATCCGGAGGTTTTGATAAAAACAGAAAATGTTGTTTTTAACAAAAACACAATACTGACAAACCCAAAACATCCGATAAAAATATGCTCTATGAAATAATAAAGACAAATTCCAATTTGTCGAACAGAATACTTTCAACTGCTCTCACAATAGGGCAGTTTTTTGATTGAATTGTGTGGTAATGGTGTGATATAATCAGATAGACAAATAAGAATTTGCAGGTGAGTATATGAATGGCGTGCATAAAACACTGTATATCCCCTTATACGGGAAGTCGTATGTGAGTAAGAAGGGGATAATTCTTGATGATAAAAAAGCGGAGCAAATATGGGACGCAGAAGAATTTCCACTCAAAGGAAAATCCAAGTCAAAGTGGCTTGCCTATTATATGGGCACTCGTTCTGCCGTGTTTGACGAATGGTTAGCGCAACAAATGGCGAATGCACCGAAGGCTGTGGTCATTCATATCGGTTGCGGAATGGATAGCCGTTGCATAAGAGTCGGAACGGAAAAACATAAGTGGTACGATGTGGATTTTCCGGAAGTTATCAGAGAAAGAAAACGCTACTATGCCGAATCGGATAACTACAAAATGATTGCAGGCGACGCAAGAGATTGTGATTGGTTGACAGCTATCGAGGAAAAGGAAACCGCCATTGTTGTTATGGAAGGCGTGAGTATGTACCTGACTGTCGATGAAATGCGAAATCTGGCAGATAGTCTGTGCAATCACTTTGAGAACCTGATGCTTTTGGTGGATTCTTATACTTCCTTTGCCGCTAAAATGTCAAAACGAAGAAATCCTATAAATGATGTAGGGGTAACCGAGGTTTATGGTATAGACAACCCGCAATCTTATCAATGTGAGGAACTGGCATTTGTAAAAGAGCATACAATGATACCTCAAAAATACATAAACGAATTAAGGGGTTTGGAAAGATTTATCTTTATTAAGCTTTATGCAGGCAGTTTCTCAAAAAAGTTGTATCGCCTGTTTGAATACCAAAAGAGATAAATGTCAAATTTCAATTTGCAGGTGTGTGTAATGGATTTAAAATTAAGAGAATTAACTCTTAAAAATGAGATTTTGCAAGTATACGAGATTTACAAGCACTGTATGTTTATGCCGACCGAAGAAAAATTTAATAATAAAGTAGAACAATTTCTGAATAATAACTCTGTAAAAATCTTTGCTTGTTTTAGTCACGGAAAGATTGTGGGTGTTATGGCTGTTTCTTTTATTGAACAGAAG
>JAZOUN010000105.1:0-3506 GCA_045658165.1 Acutalibacteraceae bacterium | reverse complement strand
GTGTATCCGTTTTCGGTACAAGTGGGAGCAATTACAACTTCTGTATAATCATGAACATGTTCTGCATCTTTCTTGGGAATTTCAGTCTGAGCAACAAGAACTTTATTACATACTGAACACTTTTTACCCTCTGTAAGACCTGTTTCTGTTTCTGTTGCTTCCTTTCCGGGGATAACTTCCGGAGTATGTCCTGTTGCATCAACTTCGTCTGCTGTGTATGTATCACCGCATGAGCATGTATATGTTGTATAGCCGTTTTCAGTACATGTGGGGGCTGTGATAACAGTTTCGTAGTCATGCTCGTGTTCTTTTATCTCTTCTGTTTCTGTTGTAACAGTGAGAGTTGTTGTTTCTGTAAGAATTGTATCAACAATACTGAATGTAATATCAACATTACCCGGGAGCTTTGTTGTAAGTTTCAATGTTGCCTTACCGTTTTCATCGAATGTCAGTTCAGTGCTTTCTGCAGTTGCGATGAATGAATTGTTCATTGATACTGTTACTGTTTTGCCTGCAGCTGCATTGGCAGGGTAAGCAGCTACAACAATATTCTTTTCAGCTTTATAATTTGCAATAACTGATTCTTCAACGCTGATAGCTTCAATTCTGAGTATAATATCATGTGATTTGTTGTAAGTTTCTGCAATTTTTGTGCCACAGTAATTTTCAACAGTGTTTATTGTAACATTTACAGAATTGCTGATATTTTCCTTGGGAATGAAGCTGAATGTTTTTGCATACTGAGTAGTTGCTTCGTAGTTGTACTGAGCATCAACAGCTTCAAATCTGCCTGAAACAGTTTTTCCGTCAACGGTGAAAACTACATTGTCGCTATTGACAGAATCGATATTCATATACTGAGAGAAGCTGATTTCAATTTTGTCTTTATATGCGTTGATATATTCAACTTCGGGAGCTGCAAGTGAATTCATGTTTACATTTACTTCAAGCTGAGGAGGAGGAACGGGAAGCCATTCACTGTATGTTGTTTCATAGCCATCCTTTTCATATTTTACCTGCCATAAGCCTTCAGGAACGTCCCATGCATAGCAGCCGTTTGCATCTGTGTAAAGGGGATTCTGCTGATCAAATTCTGATGCATCCCATAATGTGGGTTCATCATCATCGTTGAGCTTGAAGTATGCAGTAGCCTTTACACCTGACAGTCTGTTTTCGGGCGTTGCTTCAAAAACATAACCTGAGGGGTCAATAGCGTAGTTGCCTTTGAATTTGGCTGCAGCTTCTTCATATTTTTTAGCTTTTTGTTGTACAAGTTTTTCAATTAGACTAAGACCATCGCCACCTGTTTCTGTTAATTTCTTGATAATTTTCTGAAGTGTTTTATTATTTATATCTGTGATTGCATCATTCATTGAATTAACACAATCTTTCATTGCTTCTTCCATTTTATCCGGTAATAAAATATCCGGATCATCGGCAAATTTATAAGAAATCTCGATAATATCATTGATATCATCAAAACATTCAGATGACTTGTTTACTAAATCGTAGAATGCAAGATCTACCTCATACATTGTAAGTTCAAAATCTGAACCGGATGTATTTTCTTTCAGATGATTAAGATAGTCTTTAAGTTCATTATAAACAAGTTCATCATGATTGTTGGCAGTTGTATCTTCAAGAACTGCACGAAGTTCTTCAGTCTGTTTCAGAATTTCTTCATATTCTTTTTTAGCATTTTCATATTCTTCCTCTTCAGGTGTTTTCCTTGCAAAAGTTCTTGCTTGTTCAGTGCCTGTTGAATCACCGTACAAACCGATACCTGTTCTGGTCACTGTATAACTGCCGTTCTTTTCCTTAACATAAATTTCCTGACAGTAAAAACAACCTGAATCTCTGAAAATGTATACCGGTTCCATTGTTATGTAGCAAACTTTACCGTCATATGTAGACTGATACATGTTCTCTGTCATTTTGAAATCAGCATTTTCCTGTTGCTCTCTGAAGTAATAGAATTCTGTTGAATCCTTATCGTTGAGATTGACTTTGTATTGATAGCCGTTAATACCTCCGTTTTTCTGGTAAACAGAATCTAATTCCACATCGCTGCTTTCAAAGGGATTTTCTTCTTTAACCAGGTATTCGGCAGTAATTACACCGGGAACATAGTTTTTGAAACCTGATGCAATGAAAACATCATTTTCTTCATCATAAACAGCTTCAAGAACCTGTGTTTCATTTGCTTTTGTACTTACGATTCTTACTTCATCCAACTTGCTGCAATCATTGAAATCAATAACAAATGTAAATGCGGTATCATCTGCCCAGCTTATAACAGGACTCTTTGAACTGAGTTCAAGCAAATCATATTCGCTGTCTCTGTAATACATTTTGAATTCTGTTAATTCAACTGTTTGAGAATTATATGTAACATAATCTGTAACTATTGTTTCTTCTTCGTTTTCATTTGTAATTTTTGCGTCTATTTTGTAAATTTTACCGTCTTCAATATTTCTGAGGGTGACTTTTTCCGAATAATTACCTACGGCAGATGCTGTAGTTTCGCATACAAAAGTATCATCAACAAAAATTGAAACATTCTGGCGGGGAGTTGTAATACCTGAAACAGTGATTGTGCCGGATAAAGTTGAATCGGGAATATTGAGTGTGAGAATATTTGTTGCCATGTTGACAATGCCGATTGTTTCAGTTCTTTCTGTGTCATTGAGAATATATGAAATCTGTGCATAGCTCATAAGATAAGCGGCATTGTTCGGAGTTACGCTGAATGTTATTGTACCTGATGTTTTATCAAGACCGAAAGTTATGAAGCCATCCTCTTCTGTATAATCAATTATTTCTCCGTTTAATCTTATAAAATGATCTGAAATATAAGCCTCATCAGCAGGAAGTTTTATTTTCATAAAAATATCGGAAATTAATTTTTTTACTGATGATTTGAAATCATATTTGATTGTCAATGATATAAGACCTGCAGCAGAAACTGAGCTGATTGTTGAATAGTAATCAGTGTTATTTCTGTTAAGATAACGGCTGGTTGAATCTTTGATTCCTTTTTCGTCTGCAGTAAAGGGAATTCCGCTGTCTATAAGTGTTATTGCCACCTGTGAATCTTCTTTTGCAATTTGCACATTTTCTGTCTTTGCACCGGCAAATGCTGTATGGTCTAAATATGAAAGATTTTCTGATAATCTTACGGGATTTAAATTAGTGCAATTTTGAAATGCACAGTATGCAATGCTTGTTACACTGTCAGGGATATTTATTTTTTCCAGAAGAATACAATTGCTGAAAGCAAATTCACCGATTCTGTAACCGTCAAGAATATCATTCTTTTCAGGAAGCGATACGCTTGAAAGAGTAGTACATTCAGCACAAATGCCGTCGGGAATGTTCTCAATACCATCTTCAAAAACAACAGAAGTAACATAGCTTTCTGCAAACATATTTTCTGCATTTATAACTGTGTTCGGAACAGTTACACTTTTAAGAGATTTACAACCACCGAAAATGTTTGAACCGAT